>JAGVIA010000074.1 GCA_020056305.1 archaeon
CCTCTGTCTTTGTTTTTGGTCTGCCTCAAACTGGTCAAAATCAGAGGCGAAGGCGACCTTTAAGCTTGCAGTGTCAAAAGATGTTCGGAACTACTGCTCGTGCCCAGTTGCCAATCCTTTAAATAGTTTATGCGAATAAGGCATTCGATGCGAAAGGGCGCCACGACGACTGAATACGTCATCATTCTTGTTGTCATACTTCTCATAGTAATAATGTCATCCACGCTTCTCAACTTCTTCCCGACATTTTTGCAGGCGGAAAAGGCAAAGGGCAGCGAGGCATACTGGGCATCAGCGCAGCCGTTTTCCATATCGGAAACCAAGAACACTGGCGGCGGAAGTTTGCTTCTCGTGCTCCAAAATGATGGTGACATGCTCCGGAAGCTAAACGGGATTAAGCTCACCTCCGGGCAAAACGACTACACTTACGTCTTCTTCAACTCGCAGGTATTCAAGCCGGGCCAGCGCCGCCCAATCTCCGTCTCAATACCCCAGACCGGCAACAATGCCTGGACATATGACGACGTTTGCTTCATGTTCGATGCTGGGGACGCGACCAACTTGGTGCAGTGCGGCAAGAAGAGCATGACTGGCGGGGCAGGCACTCAAAGCCTTGCAATGCAGGGCGCATCCTGCAGCGTGGGCGGCGACTGCATCTCTGGCACATGCCAGAGCAGCACCTGCCGCGTGGACTCCGGCGCCTGCACTCTCGACAATGAGTGCGTTTCGGGCAACTGCGGTGCGAACGGCTATTGCACAGACTTGGCGGCAGGCACGTGCAACCCGCAGTGCAAGGTGGGCTACCCGACGCAGGTGTGCTCGGAGACAATATCCGGCTGCACGGACTGGGAAGCCACGCACGCCTACTGCACAACCACGAGCGATTGCAACGGCTTCTATGCGCTCTGCTCGTCCTCCTGCTCCGGCACCTGCCGGGGCACAGGCGAGGCGTGCACCCTGCCAAACGAGTGCTGCTCGGGCTTGACTTGCACAAACAACGTATGCGCCGGCACTGCATGCGCCGGCACGGGGGAATCCTGCGCCTCCACAAGCTGCTGCAGCGGCTTAACTTGCAATGCCAGCAATGTCTGTGTGGCTGACACGTGCATCGCATACAGCGAGGCATGCACCACAAGCGGCTGCTGCGCTGGATACTCGTGCACTAGCGGCACCTGCTGCCTCACAACCGGCTGCCAGCTTGACGCTGAATGCTGCGCGTCTGTCCCCTACTGCGTCTCCGGCACCTGCTCAGCCTGCAAGCCGCGCAGCGACTCCTGCACATCTAACTCGCAGTGCTGCACTGGAAAATGCAGCTACGGGACATGCGTATGTCTGGCAGAGGGAGATCCGTGCGATGATATCAGCGACTGCTGCATCAGCGGCGGCGGCGCACTCTGCAAGCCGGTCGGCGGCTGCTACACCGATTCTCCACCTGCATTCTTCTGCGATGACCCGTTAAGCACCATCTACAAAAACGACGCGGAGTGCACAACCTACTGCACTCAATATTATGAGATATGCTCAAGCCCAAGCGGCGGCTACTGCCAGTCCTGCTCCGTGCACGGCATTGCCTGCACCAGCAACTCGCAATGCTGCAGCAATTTGTGCACTGGAAATCTATGCCTCTGCCAGCAAAACGGCGCCGCCTGCAATGAAAACACCGACTGCTGCAACAATGCATGCATCGCCCTGACTGGCATATGCGACCCTGCGCAATCAGCCACCTGCGGCGAGGGGGGCATGGACTGCTTTAGCGATGTGGAATGCGCTGGCGCCTGCCCGAGCATGCCTGTTTGCGACCCAGGAAGCGCCTGGTGCACAACTGCCCCCTGATGCAATGAGCCCGGTTAATCTGCACTATGCCAAGGAGCAGGCGAAGCATAACTCCCAAACTTAGCTAGTAATATCTCTTTTTTCTGCTGCATGAAAAGTAGAACTAAACTTTCCTGAACTTGAACCCGTAATGGATGAGCCCTTCCTCGCCATCCTCCTTTATCTTGCGGAAGACCATCTCAACAGAATCCCCTATTTCCACATCGCAGTCATGCGACTCCACGATTTGCGCAGTAATCTTTGGCCCCTCTTCAAGCTGCACAATGGCAAGCACATAAGGCACCTCAAGCTCAAACCCTTCGGGAGGCGCAGTCACGCAGGTGAAACTGTACACCTTGCCATGCCCGGAATAACGCCGCGATTCTATTTTTCCCTTCCTTCTGCATTTCGGGCATATCTTTCTTGGCGGGAAATAGCAAGTGCTGCAAGTGCTGCAGCAGGTTCCTTCCATCCTGTAGCGCTCAGGCATCCGCCTCCATGTGATTGCAAGGCTTTCAGCTGGCATATCAAACCCTCAATGGCCGCGCCCCATGCGCAAGCCTGACAATTATCATACTCTCTTCAATATGTGCATGACGCAAGTGGCACCGCTTCCGCCAACATTGTGCGTCATGCCTATTTCCGCATCCTTTACCTGCCGCGCGCCCGCCACGCCGCGTAGCTGCCATGCTATCTCGACAGCCTGCTTGACGCCTGTTGCGCCCACGGGATGCCCGCAGCCTTTCAAGCCACCAGATGTATTTACGGATATTTCCGCATTCAGTGCAGTCCTTCCCTCAGCTGTCGCCCCGCCCCCTTCGCCTTTCTTGAAAAATCCAATGTCCTCCAATGCCATGATTTCCGCAATGGTGAAGCAGTCATGCACTTCCACTACATCAATGTCCTTTGTGGTCATGTTTGCAAGCGAGAAAAGCTTTCGCGTTGCCTCCTGCGTTGCGTGAATGGACGTGAGCGACTGCCTGTCATGCAGCGCAAGCGTGTCAGACGCCTGCGCTGACGCCACAATCTCAATGGGGTCCTTGCTGTATTTTTTTGCATTCTCCAATGGCACAAGCACAACTGCCGCTGCGCCATCAGAAACAGGTGAGCAGTCAAACACTTTTAAGGGGGACGCGACCATTTTAGATTTCATCACCTGGTCAATCGTTATTTCATTTTGGAAATGCGCGTACTTGTTTTTGGATGCATTCAAATGGTTTTTTACTGCCACTGCAGCCATCTGCTCCTCGGTTGTGCCAAATTCCATCATGTGCCGCCTTGCCATCATTGCATATATCGCCGGGAATGTCGCGCCCTGGAAAAGCTCCCACTCCTGGTCGCCTGCGCCTCCCAATGCCTCTGAAACAAGCCCGCCGGATACATCAGTCATCTTCTCCACGCCGCCCACGACTACCGCATCATGCATCCCTGATGCGATTGCCATGTAGCCTGTGCGCAATGCAAGCCCGCCGGAAGCGCATGCAGCTTCCACTCTTGTCGCAGGTATGGGATTGAGCCCCATGAAATCCGCAATGAGCGCCGCGGTGTGCTCCTGCCCGACAAGATTGCCCGGTGCCATTGTGCCGCAGAACAATCCGTCAAGGTCCGCGCCAGATATGTTCGCATCTTCGAGTGCGCGCACTCCCGCCTCGATGATAAGGTCGCGGAACCCGCGGTTCCACTCCTCACCGAACTTGGACATGCCCACCCCGACTATTGCGACTTTTCTCATAAAAATAACCTAACATGCATGGCTGCCTTCAGTGTAGTTGGCTCCGCCTGTGATGATTGTTTCTTTCTTGCCCCTGTCGCCAAACTCGCAGCCGCCATAAGATCTCACATCACTCAGAACGCCCTCGCCAGGTTCAACGACGCCGCCCTCATGCGGATAAGCTTGGTTCACTGGTTGCTTCCCACCGCCATTTGCATCAACAAGCGGTGCTGTCTCAACAATATCTTTCCTGCCAGCGCCTTTTCCCTTCCCCCTCCCAGTGTGCTCTGCCGCCACTACCGGCACTTTCCCATTGCGCCTGCCATCTGGCTGCTCGCCCACGCGAACTTTTTGCGCACCGGTGGTCTTTGCAGAGGTCGCAGCGGGAATTTTTGTTTCCTGTGCCTTATGCGTTCCCATATTTCCACCTCTAAAAGCTCTTCAGTTTCCTCCGGTGCTTCACGTACAGCCCATAATCCAGGTAGCGTTTCTTCGCGATGAACTCAGACACTTTCCTGCCAAGCTCGCGCTTTTGCAATAGCGCGTCCGTTGTCAGAATGGAAAATGAATCGCTTCCCGCGCCTGAGCCAAACGACGTCACCAATATGCGCTCGCCAGGCTTTGCAATATCAAGCACGTTGCACAATCCTATTGGCGATGCGGCAGAATACGTGTTCCCAATCACGGGCGCGAGCAGACCGTCCTTCAATTTTTCCACCGGTATGCCCATTTTTTTTGCAGCCTCAATCGGGAATTTCCCATTCGGCTGGTGAAAAACAAAGTAATCATAATCAGATGCGCGGGTATTGGTTTTCTCAAACAATCCCTGCGTCGCTGACATCACGTGCTTGAAATACGCAGGCGCTCCTGTGAAGCGCCCGCCGTGTGTCGGAAATTCCGCATGCTGGCGCCTCCAAAAGTCCGGAGTGTCCGTGGTGTAAGAATAAGTGTCCTCGATTATTGCAACCATCTCTTTTTTGTCGCGCCCGATTAGGAATGCGGCGGCGCCTGCCGCAGCAGTGTATTCCAATGCGTCTCCCGGCCTGCCCTGCGCAGTGTCAGTGCCTATTGCAAGCCCGTATCTTATCATGCCCGAATCCACCATGCCCATGCAAATCTGAATTGCGGCAGTGCCTGCCTTACATGCGAATTCCAAATCAGCAGCAGTCAATGCCGGTGTTGCGCCTATCACCTCTGCAATGATTGTCGCAGTTGGCTTGACGGCATATGGGTGAGACTCGCTTCCGACATACACTGCGCCAATTGTCTGGGGGTCAATGCCTGCGCGCAATATCGCTATCTTTGCAGCTTCAGCTGCCAATGTGGCAGAATCCTCGTCAATGCCCGGCACGGTCTTTTCCTCAATGCCAAGCCCTTTTCTTATGCGCTCGCCCTCCTCGCCCCAAACCCTTGCGATTTCCTCTGGCTTGATGCGGAAAATCGGGACGTATGCGCCGTATCCAACAATTCCTGCCATAGACTAATCCTCGTATTTTAAAGTTTGAAATGTTCCGCTGCCGTATTCTTTTAAAGCTATCGAACCTTACTACGTCAGAAAACGAATGCTATATTTTGTTCAATGTATCCTTAATTTTCCCGATATCCATCCTTGTAGTAATGACAGGAATCTGCTCCTTTTCAGAAATTTTGAGCGCAAGGGGGTCCACGTCCGATATGCCATGCAGCACTACTACAGATGGCTTCATGGGCGTTACCCGAATAACTACCATTGGCGAGCGGCCAGTTGAGACTTGTGTGAAAATGAATGCGCGCTCTGACATAGAGCCGTATAATTTTGGGAACTGGTTGAAGGGCATTTCCAAAATTACCTTGAGCGAGTCCATCAAAGTATATCCATAGAGCTTCTTTGACTGCATCAAATCCTCGTTTGCAACTACCGTGCCCCCAATCATTTTTTGGAAATCCACTGCGGTGATGCTTGCGGCAAACTCATGCAAGTCAAAAAACTGCGCGGTGTGCTCAACTCCCTGCGCGAGCTTTGAGAGAATCGGGCTGCCCCGCTCATTGTCAATATCAAAGAGCGCGGTGACAAATCTCTTTATGACTGCGCTGCCTGGTGACATTCTCCGGTTTCCCTCATAATCGCTAATGGTGGATGCCGCGATTTTGAGATGCGCTGCCAAATCAGCCTGCGTGATTGCGAATATCTCGCGCCATTTCTTCATTGTCGAGCCTGGCGTTGGGGAGAGGGTAATTTCACCTGCAATTTCGCTCCTTAATTTGTCTTCCACGAACATGCATTTGGCAATCTGGATATTTAATGCTTATGAAAAGACGAAGGCATGTTAGACACTAGACGTTGCACTACTGGAATTGAAAAAAAGAAAAGAAGCGGCTTAGGCGCAAAGGCCAGAAAGCAGGCTGCATGTGCCAGAGCAGCACTGGCCATGTGAGGTGCATGCTATGTCCTTCGGCCTGCAAGCACCGCAACGGTTATCTGAGCCTCCAGACACTTTGCCGCAGATATATGGCGTGCAGCAATCCTCTGGTGGCAGCGGGTCGCAAGTGTTTCCCCTTGGGAAACATGCCGCTTCGCACACCCCACCAACGCATAACCTGCCGCCGTCGCAGTTGCATTCCTGGTTCAGACCTGGAGTGCATAAATCACAGCCGGGCGCGGCATTGCATGATAATGATGGATTGCATGCTTCGCACTTGTTCACATTGCAATATTCTCCGCTCTTGCACACACAGTCAGCAGCACAGCTGCCGCAGTTCTCGCCTGCTTCACATGCGCCATTGGGGCACACTGGTCCAGTGGGCACGCAGATTCCAAAGCCGCCAGCATCCTGGCATTCATATCCTGCCCCGCAATCAGCCTGCTGCCCACCGCAATCTACTGGGCAAGATGCGCAGGTATCGCCTGGCTCGCAAGCTGGAGTTGCGCCGCAATATCCTGTCTCTTCGCACATCCCAGTTGTTGTTTGGCAGATCCAGCCGGGTCCGTACACTGCCACGCATGAATCTGGAGATGAGTCGCAAATGCAATTTCCAGTAGGAACGTCGCATACTGGCATGTCAGGTGCTGTGCAATCCAGGTCGCTTGTGCACCATACTACATTTGGATCATAGCATAGGTCATAAGTCGGGCTGTTTGTGTCTGTGTCGCATGCGGTGTTAGGTTCACTGTTGCATCCGCAATCAACAGGGCATGAATCGCAGCCTTCTCCCAATGAAGGTTGACAGTTCATATTTCCGCAGTCCGGGTTTGCATTGCAAATGCCGCTAACACTGCATGTAACTCCGTCCGGGCACGGAGACTCTGGCGCCGTACAGCATGTTCCGCCCGCGCACTGGAACGGGTCGCAGCAGGTAGAGCCGCAAACATCCTGCGGCGGTATGCATATGACTGGTCCGCCTCCGCCGCTTATTGTGCAGGGATGATTCGGGCCAACTGTGCATATTGTGTCGGAAGTACAACTCGAAAGAAGTTCAATGGGACCGGTCTCAACACCGCTTGTCCCATCCTTTGTTGTGTACTTTATTCCAATTCTCCGATAATTCTGGCTTCCGGGCTCGCAATCAGGCGCAGCAGCCCAGTTAGGCGGTGCTGGCGTTGGCGCATTCACGAAATCCGCAGCCACTATTTTTTTCTCGCCACCAGAAAGGGTTATCACGCCAGCTGAAAATTCATAATCAGTCCATGTGTCCTTGGGGTCCTCAAGTTGCATCCCAGTTACCTTGATATCATCTGATTCTATGTTTTGAAGAACCATCTCTAGTCCGCCCTGTCCGCCTTTTGTTTCAAGAATTGCAATCGGGCGCGCGCTCCTCCAGAAAGATTCGGACTGCGTTTTCTTAGCGTCAGTTGCGGTGCCTGGGAACCAGCCAAGAAGGCCTATTGCCACAAGCCCGATAAGAAGGACGACTGCAAGCATAATCAGATACTCTGTCGCACCCTGCCCACGAATCATGAAAACGCGCCCCCGTATTTGCTGAATAGAACCTACTATTGAAACAACCTTTTTATTTGTTCGCAAGATGCACGGGAGAAGAGATGGGGGGACCGAGATTTGAACTCGGATCGCTAGGTCCCAAACCTAGAATCATACCAGGTTAGACTATCCCCCCGCAGGTTGTATTTTTCTGCCCGCTTCAAATTTTATATCTGTATGATTGCAGCTGCGGCTATTGCTGGTGCAAAGGGCTTCCCCTGATGCCCAAAAAGAAAATATGCGGCGTTATATGCTGTCCCGCCGCAAATAATAGCTTTATGCATAGACACCCATAGGTAGTGTTTATGCACCCTTTTGCACACTATATAGCCCAAAAATCAACACAATAGGGCAGCCTTTATAAGGCTGATTTTTTACAGCAATTCCCGGTCTGACACAGATTCTCGCAGCAAGCAAGTGGGTGGTCGCATGGCAGTCATAAAAAAGGAAGGTGAGCGGGAAATCGCACTCGAATTATCCGGAAAGGGCCTTGTGATAGAGCGCATGTTCACTGCGGAAAACGAATCCCCATATGACTCCATAACCTGGGAGAAGCGCTCATCAGTCCTTCGCAACCCCGACGGCTCTACAGTGCTTGAGCTCCATGACATCGAGGTGCCATCTTTCTGGAGCCAGGTTGCAACCGACATACTCGCGCAGAAATATTTCCGAAAGACAGGCGTGCCACAGCGCGATTCCAAAGGGAATGTCATTACTGGAAAGGATGGCAGGGCAGTGCTTGGCGGCGAGCGCTCGGCACGCCAGGTCGTTGACAGGCTCTCCTCCTGCTGGCGCTCGTGGGGCGAGAAGCACGGCTACTTCGCATCCTCAAAAGATGCCGCGGCATTTGAGGACGAGCTCAAATACATGCTTATCAGCCAAATCGCAGCGCCAAACAGCCCGCAGTGGTTCAACACGGGCCTTGCGCACTCATATGGCATCATCGGCGAGCCGCAGGGGCATTTCTATGTGGAGCCTGCAACAGGCGTTCTCACACAGTCAAAGGACGCATACACCCACCCGCAGTGCCATGCATGCTTCATCCAGTCAATAAAGGACGAGCTCCTAAATGACGGCGGCATATTTGACGTGCTAACGCGCGAGGCGCGCGTGTTCAAGTATGGCTCAGGCACCGGAACGAATTTCTCGCCATTGCGCGCAAGCGGCGAGTCCCTCTCCGGCGGCGGCAAATCCTCGGGCTTGATGTCCTTCCTGAAAATAAACGACCGCGCCGCAGGCGCTGTGAAATCCGGCGGCACGACGCGGCGCGCGGCAAAGATGGTCATACTTGATGCGGATCATCCGGACATTGAGCAGTTTGTCTCCTGGAAGGCAATCGAGGAGCAGAAAGTCGCGGCAATGGTGTGCGGAAGCAGGATGATGAAGGCAAAGCTTGACGAAGTTATGGCGGTATCGCATGAGCAGAAAACAGCTGATTACAAAAACAACCAAAAGCTCGGCGAGGCGGTTTCAAATGCAATTGAGTCCGCAGTGCCAATGAATTCCGTGCTTCGCGCGCTCGCGCTTGCCCAGCAGGGAAAAACAACAATGGACCTGCCCATATATGACACGCATTACGAGGGCGAGGCATACCAGACGGTGTCCGGGCAGAATTCCAACAATTCCGTTCGCATCCCAAACAAGTTTATGTGGGCATTGGAGCAATCAGGCGAGTGGGAGCTCCTCTATCGCACAAATGGCAAGGTTGCAAAAAAAATACCGGCTGTCGGGCTCTGGGACAAAATCTCCTATTGCGCATGGGCATCGGCTGATCCCGGCATTCAATACGATGACACGATAAACGAGTGGAACACCTGCCCAACAGACGGGCGCATCAATGCAACAAACCCGTGCAGCGAATACGTTTTCCTTGACAACACTGCATGCAACCTTGCAAGCATCAATTTGGTGAAATTCCTAAACTCGGACACTGGCGAATTTGACATAGGCGCTTATCGGCACGCAATCCGCCTCTGGACAATCGTGCTTGAAATTTCCGTTCTCATGGCGCAGTTCCCATCGCGGGAGATTGCGCAGCGCTCATTTGACTATCGCACGCTTGGATTGGGATATGCGAATTTGGGCACTCTTCTCATGATAAACGGCATACCGTATGATTCTGACAAGGCAAGAGCAATCGCAGGCGCGCTCACCTCCATATTGTGCGGCCAGTCATATGCGACATCTGCAGAAATGGCAGCGCACTTGGGTTCATTCCCTGCATATTCCCGCAACAGCGAGCACATGCAACGTGTCATCAAGAATCATCGGCGCGCGGCATACAATGCCGAGCCGCAGGATTACGAGGGGCTCACAATAAAGCCAGTTGGCATTTCTGCAGCTGACTGCCCGCCTGATTTGCTTGCCGCAGCGCGCGAGTCATGGGATTCCGCACTATCATTGGGCGAAAAATTCGGCTATCGAAATGCGCAAGTGACAGTGATTGCGCCAACAGGCACAATCGGGCTTGTGATGGACTGCGACACCACTGGCGTTGAGCCTGACTTTGCAATTGTGAAATTCAAAAAACTCGCAGGCGGCGGCTACTTCAAGATAGTGAATGCTTCCGTGAAGCATGCGCTCTCAAGGCTCGGATACAATCCCATGCAAATAACTGACATCGAGGCATATTGCAAGGGGCATGGCTCCCTTATCGGCTGCCCGTATGTGAATGCCGAGTCATTATTGGAAAAAGGCTTCACGCAGGAGGCAATCATATCCGTTTCCGCACAGCTTGCAAACGCGTTTGACATAAAATTCGCATTCAACAAATACACTATCGGCGAGCCGCTCTGCCGCAAGCTTGGCATGGATGAGGCGCAGATTTCCAGCCAGAACTTCAACATGCTAAAATTCCTGGGCTTCTCAAACGAGCAAATCCTCTTGGCAAACGAATACGTGTGCGGCACCATGACTATTGAAGGCGCGCCGCATCTCAAGGAGGAGCACTACCCGGTATTCGACTGCGCAAGCACGTGCGGCGCAAAGGGCAAGCGCTACATCCCGTACATGGCGCACGTGCGCATGATGGCTGCGGTGCAGCCATTCATCTCCGGCGCAATTTCCAAAACGATAAACATGCCCAATTCCGCAACGATTGAGGAAGTGAAGGAAGTCTATTCCAAATCCTGGACGCTCATGCTAAAGGCAATCGCATTGTACCGCGATGGAAGCAAGCTCTCCCAGCCCCTTAATTCCGTGACAGATGCGGAAGAGGAAACAACCGGGCGGAAAAAGGCGCAGCCGCTGTATCGCGGGAGCAAAAAAGCGCTGCCCTCCAAGAGGCACGGCTTTGTGCAGGAGGCGCGCGTGGGCGGGCACAAGGTGTATTTGCGCACAGGCGAATACCCTGATGGCGAGCTTGGCGAGATTTTCATTGACATGTACAAGGAGGGCGCATCGTATCGCTCGCTTCTGAATTGCTTTGCGATTGCAGTGAGCAAGGGCATCCAGTATGGCGTGCCACTTGAAGAATACGTGGATACCTTCACGTTCTCGCGCTTTGAGCCTGCGGGCATGGTGGAAAACCACCCGAACATCAAGAATGCGACCTCGATAATAGATTACGCGTTCCGTGTTATTGCGCTTGAGTATTTGAACCGCACTGACCTTGTGCAAATCCCCCCTGAGAAAATGAACGGCAACGGGCTTGGCGGCAACGGCGGGAGCCATGGCCTGCCTGCGATAGATGCGGCTGTGAAAAAAGAAAAGAAGGAAGAAGGCGAGATGAAAAAATCACACGGCAGCGACAGTGCTGGCGGCGCAGCAAATGTGGGCGGCGCAAGTTTTGGCAAAGGCGCATCCGAAGGCTCGTTTGAGCCCCACTCAGCCGGCTCTGTGATTTCCGATGCGCGCAAAAAGGGCTTCACCGGCGACCAGTGCAACAACTGCGGCTCGATGAATGTGAAGCGAAACGGCGCTTGCACTGTGTGCATGGAATGCGGCGAGACGTCGGGCTGCTCGTGAAGTGGGCTGGATGGCGGCAAACCAGCAGCATGCAATGGCGGTGCAAGTGCCGCGTCCGCCGCAGTTGCAGCAAAATGCGTTCAATGCAATGCATCCGATAGCCAGCTACATCTTTCTTGCAGCGCACCAGCTGCTGATTACTTCGAACATGGCTCTTACATGGAGCTTTGACAAAAATGCAAAAGGTGAAATTAACCCCGCTGATCCGGAATTGGCAAAAGCGCATCAAGATCCAGCCGCAGCAGCTCTTGCAAATTCCCCAGTGCCAAAGGATTTCTCGCGGCAGTGGAGCGTGCGCATCAAAGTAGTCGTGGACGGCGTTGTTATTTTTCAGTGCGATGTGCAGGTGGCGCACAACACAAACGCGCTTGAGCTTGCGCTTGAACACTTGCCGGATGTGCAGGTGCAGTCTATGCCCGACGGCGCACTGTGGATAACCGGGATTGCAGGCATCATGGAAAACGCGAATGACGGCTGGCAATTCCGCACGCCCGAAGGGCTGCCATACGTGCTTGCAGAGCGCAATGCGCAAGAGCGCATCGCAAGAATAATCCTCTCCCTTGGCGGAAACCCTGTCCTGCTCGGTTGGGAGCAGCCGGCTGCTGTTGAGCGCGCAATAGCATTTGTTGAAAAAAGAAAATCTCTGGTGCGGCCATGGTCAAGCCAGAAGCAGGCGGAGCAGATTGCAGCCATGGTGGCAGGAGGGAAAGCCAGCCATGCCACTGCGGTGCAATTGAAAGCGGAGCTGAATGCATTTCCATCACCTTTCTTTTCCGGCGTTCAATTGATGGCGGGTGATTCGGAAAATATGGGCTCGCGGCAAGAAGGCGAGTGGGAAAAAGCCCAGGATGCACCTGTGCAGCAAGAAAAAGCGCCAAACGCAAGCGGGCAGCAAGGCGCTTGGAAAGAAAAAGCTCCGCATGCGCACCTGCCGCAATCAAACCTGCACGAAAAAATCCGGCAAGCGCCAGCCCAATCCGCGCGAATGCGAGAAGAAAATATTCCCGCAAAAACATTCCAGCACGCAATCCTGCCATCCGCTTCTGCAATATCTTATCATTCAACCGATGCGCAAGTTCAAAAACAAAGCCGGGCAAATACTGGCGCGAGGTCATCAAATGGATTTATCCCTGATCATACGCTGGCTGGTGCGAGGTCAAGAGATGGATTTCTCTCTGGGCATAAGCTGGCAGTTCGGCGCACTCGCGGTTCTCTCAATACTCCTCTTCCCGTTCATGCGGGGCAGATACGCATTCCTACTCGGAATGCTGGGCTACTCCCTGGTGGACATATTGCCCATGGCATGGGGCGCAACAGGCACAGTCGGGCTCTGGACTCTCACAGGCGCAATCACCTGGGGCATAGTGGGCCTGCTCTTCTCAAAGCAGAAGCCCAACGGCTCTCCATTCACATTTGCGAAGCTGGGATTGGGCGGCACGCTTCTCTTCGACGCAGTGACAGGCGTCATTCTCTCGCCTCTTCTCTGGGGCATGAGCTGGGAGAATGCATTCGTGGGGCAAATTCCCTTCACGCTAAAGCACTTGTTCGGAATCGCGGCAGTGTCCTTAATACTCGCGCCAATATTGTTCCCGTCAGTGCAAAAGGCGATAGCGAAAGCAAAATGGGCAATCCTCAAGCCAGCGCCACAATTAGCATAAGCGCACTGAAAGGCCGCCAAAATAGGAAATCCACAAGCCCGTGCCGCTCCCCCAGCATGACAACCGCCCCTCCCCCTGAAAAGGTTTATAACGCTCATGCGCAAGTATAGGCTTGGAAAGAGGGGTTTGCATGAAATTTGGGCTGCTTCGCGGGCAAGGTGCGATTGAGTTGAACTGCGGTTCGACTGCTCGCACTTGCCGAGGGCAAGGTGCGACCGAATATCTCGTTCTTCTTGCAATTGTCCTCATTATCGCCCTTGTCGCAATCGCGCTTCTAGGCTATTTCCCCGGCATCTCGGGGGATGCGCGAAGGGCGCAGTCAGACTCGTACTGGAGGGGGGATGCAAGGCCGTTTGCAATCCTCGAGCACTTTGCAAACAGCTCAAGCATCAGCATTGTCGCCCAAAACCTTGAGGCAGACCAGAGGACGATGACGAACTTCACCTTCAGCACCTCATACTCATGCACCAACGGCTCCTGGCAAAGCCCGCTAGGCACAAACATCTCCTCCCTGGTATTTGCCGGAGGGGAGAAGAAGACGATGCTCTGCGGCACGACGCTTTGCTCCACTGCCGGTCTTGGGCCAGGGGGGACCTACGACGTCAACGTGACAATAAAATATGATTCGCCAGACGCAGCAGGCCAGGTCCAGTTTGGCGCAAAGAACCTCATAGGAAAGTGCAGCTAACGGCTGGCTTCCCCCAATCTTTTTAAACATTCTCTTCATTTATGAGTGCATTCTCCATAGGAGGCGATCAAATGAAGTTTGGTTTCATGAAAGGTCAAGGCGCAACAGAATACCTGGTTCTCTTGGCAGTCGTGCTGATTATTGCACTCGTGTCAATCGCGCTTCTGGGCTTCTTCCCCGGGCTGGCGGGCGACGCAAGAAGGACGCAATCCGACTCCTACTGGAGGGGGGATGCAAGGCCGTTTGCAATTATGGAACACTCTGCATCCGGCGGCGCGCTTAGCGTTGTCATCCAAAACATAGATTCTGATCAAAGGACAATGACTGGCTTCATAGCCGGTGTCGGCGTTGGTAATGTGAGCCCAAACTTCTTCCCAATCGCGGGTATTGTCTTTGCAGGCGGTGAGAAGAAAGCCATAAACTCCCTTAATATCACCCTTGCCCTTCCAGGTTCGGTCACCTGCACACCGGCAGCCACCTACGACTTAAACATCACATTTACCTATAGCAGCCCTGATATATCGGGCCAAAAGCAAATCGGCGGCAAGAACCTCATAGGAAAGTGTACTTAAACACTCCTTTTTCTTTTTTCTCTTTTCCTACTTCTTTAATTTTATTTTTTTCCAATTAGCGACTGCTTTTTTTTAGTCTCACAACCGTCCCAAGCCGCACGCCTTCGGGCATTTTCAGGATGCCAAGCACGTGCAATTCAGAGCCTGGGCGGCACATACGAAATAAATATCACATTTCGCTATGACTCGCAAAATTCGCCAAACCAGCTGCAGGCAGGCACCAAGAGCCTAATTGGTAGGTGCTCTTAGGCGGG
Organism: archaeon; assembly: GCA_020056305.1. Taxonomy (GTDB): domain Archaea; phylum Micrarchaeota; class Micrarchaeia; order Anstonellales; family Anstonellaceae; genus JAGVIA01. The sequence continues at coordinate 14,618 of JAGVIA010000074.1, forward strand.
AATGCCACAAAACTTAAGTAAAAGTTTATAATTACTCAGCTGAACGTCGTAGAATTTGAAATTAAGGTTTTCAAAACCTTTCTTCCAGCATGGAAAAGTGCCTTCCGCAAATTTTGCCCTCCGACGTAATGAAAAACGCATTTTTTGCAAAAATAATGGAAAATAGTGGTTTTATCGTCTGAATCAACGCCGTAGAAATGAGTTTTTACCCCGCTGAGTAATTATAGACTGTTGCAAACTTAACAATCTTTTTAAACATTCTCTTCATTTAAGAGTGCATTCTCCATAGGAGGCGATCAAATGAAGTTTGGTTTCATGAAAGGTCAAGGCGCAACAGAATACTTGGTTCTGTTGGCAGTCGTGCTGATTATTGCGCTTGTTTCAATCGCGCTTCTGGGTTTCTTCCCAGGATTAGCAGGCGACGCAAGAAAGACGCAGTCCGACTCCTACTGGAGAGGCGAGGCAAAGCCTTTTGCAATTTTAGAGCTCAGTCTGGCAAGTACATTAATATCAGCCGTGTTTCAAAATGTCGAGTCTGATACGAGATTAATTAATAATACTCAGTTTGGGGGTTCCACCGGTCAAGTGTATGCCATTACTGCAAACAATTCGTTTGCAGGCGGTGAAAAGAAAACCCTCTATCTCACTGCGCTCACAACTGCATGTACTGTAGGTACCACCTATGACATACCACTCAACATCACTTTCAATTCCTCTGACTTGACGAACCAAAAGCAAATCAGCGGAAAGAACATCATAGTTAAATGCATAAGCTAAGCACTTCCCCCTTTTCTTTTTTCTCTTTTCCTACTTCTTTAATTGAGTAGCGCTCGCCATCCCTCGCGCTACTGCTGAAAAAATCTGTTAGGATTTTTTCATCTTTATTTTCTTCCCAATTAGCGAGCTTCCTTTTCAGCTCCACAACCGTTTTCAAAATAGCCAAAACAAATGCCCATTTATTTCTTCAGCAGCCACTCCTCAATGCCCATTGATTTGAATGGCGCCGGCAGCAAAACAGGCTCTTTGGAAAGCAGCAGCCCTTCCGCCTTGCATTCCCTCATCCCGAGCGCCAGCCCGTCCAGCTCGCGCTGCGGAACGTTCCCCTCGCCGCCCCAAACCTGCATGGCAAGCGTCCTTTCCCCAAGCTTCTGCGCAATGAAGTCGCATTCGCAGGAATTGGTTTTCAGGTACGAAAGGGAATATCCGCGCCTTGCAAGCTCGACTGCGACCAGGTTCTCAAGCCTCCTGCCCTCATCATCGCTTTGCGAAACTGAAACAGAGCGTGCAAGCCCAATATCATATGCATACTGCTTGGCATCAGCAATTATGCGCTCGCGCGGCGAGCGCGAGAACGGGGGAACCGAAAGGGTGAGGAACGCGTCATTGAAGCCTGATATGAACGAGCGGAAGGTCGGCTGGCTTATATTGAGGCGCGAGGCGGTTTTTTTGGCTGAAATCGTTTTGCCCGGCTCTGAAAGTATGAGGAGCGCCAAATCGGAAAGCGGCTTGACTTCGCGCACGCCTTTTCTTGCCGCAACATCGCGCAGGACTGTAAGCTCCAGATACATCTTGTGCAGGGCTGATGCCTCGGATGGCCGAAGCACGCACTCGGGGTAGCCGCCGACTTCCATGTATTGCCTGAGGCTCCGCAGCCCCCAATTCTTCGCATCCCTAAAAGAGAGCGGGAGAACGGGCATTGGAACCGCCCTTCCCCCAAGCGCAGTGGCAATCTCGGCGGATAGGAGGGCTGCGCTTGAGCCGGTTGCGACAATATGCCGCTTTCCGGTGTCAACCTGCCCGCGCACCACCTTTACCCAATCAGGCAGCACCTGCACCTCGTCGAGCACCACCAGCCCGCCCTTGGGGGTTTTCTCTATCTGCCGCACAAGGGCGTCTGCAGTCTGGGGCGCGCCAAGTGCCTCCAAATCAAAATATGCGCCCGGCTTCCCGCCAGCCTGCCACGTTTGCAGCAGCCGCTTTGCAAGCGTGGTCTTGCCAGCCCGCCGCGGCCCTATGAGTGCGGTTGCCTCCTTCCAGTTCAGCATCGGCAAAAGGTCCTGCTCCTCTTCACGTGAAAGATACATATGAAACTATAGTTTCAGCATATTTAAATAGATTTCTATATTAATCCCAGTGATTTATATATAGTGAAAATAGGATTTCATTAGAGGTTACGCCATGCCGTAACCCTTTATAACGCCTGAAAAAAAGCCCCATTTCGTTACATTTTTGTAACGGTCTTGTTTCTGAGCTTTATCTTCCTCCCAATCAGCGACTGCTTTTTCAGCTCCACAACTGTCCCAAGCTTGACGCCTTGGGGCAATTTGCGGATGCCAAGCACGTGCAATTCAGAGCCAGAGGGCACTTCCATCTCTTTTTCGCCTATTTTCACAAAAAGAGATTCTTTCCCGCCTTCCCCTGCCAAATTCCGCTGCAATTCACGGCAATAAATGTCCTGCAATTCTCCCTCAATTACACCCTCAACATCCTTCTTTTCGCCCTTGCGCATAACTACCCTTGAAAATGAGCCAATCTGCAATTCATTGTTCTTGAAAAGCGCGCTCTCAAGCCGTATTTCATCCCCTGGCTCAACGTGCACGGATTCAGGCTCATTCCACACAACAACGCGCCTATACCCTCGCCCGTCATCAAGCACAAACGAGCGCATAAGCGCCTCCTTCCCCTCTTTCAAATAAGGGTAATCAAGGTTGATTTCCGCCACAAGGCCGGATACCGTATTGAAGCCGTCCTTGAGCTCGGAAAGCCGGTTCAGGCGTGTTTTTTTGAGCACATTGAGCTTCCCCTTGCTTCCAAGCACAAGCTCCTCCTTGCGGGGGTATGCGCCTTCTATCTCAATGGTATCTCCAGTGCCAAGCTCCCAATCAGCAAGAGATGCATTTGCATCAAGAAGCTGCACTGTTTTAGTGCCTGTCTCATCCAGAAGCACAATGCGCACGGATTTTCCCATTTTCCCGTTTCGCTCAAACTCTTGCGATGGAAACACTTTCTGCACCATGCCCCGCGTGTTCACTGAGCGCATCCAGGGCTTCACCTGCGAAAGAGTGACAATCCTCTTTGTCGCAAGCCCATGCTCGCGCGCAAGCAGGAATTCCGCAACATCTACCGTGAGCAGCCCGTAGTATTTGGCTATTTTGCGCTCGACTTCCGAATCATAGCGCTCGCCGAGCTTCTCTCGCAATCTCTTTTTGGCAGTGGCATCAAGCATCAAAACACCGAAGGAAACTATTGGGCGCGTAAAAATAGTTAAATTAGTTCCCAAGGCAAGCACTACATGCCAAAGCTCGTTCACAAGGTGCGGCCATGCCGGCCGTCCACAGGCTCGCATAGGTCACGCATCCATGCCAAAGCAGGCATGCCCGCGGCTAAGACCGCGGGTTCGCCGCACCTTGTGACAGTGGGGCACTGCGTCTATGACATACGCGACTATGTGGAGAAGTTCCCCCAGCCTGACAAGACAGTGCTCCTTAGGATGCCATCCAAAGTGTCTGGCGGCGGCTCAGCGGCAAACGTCGCTGTGAATGCCTGCAAGCTTGGCGTGAGTGCGGGTTTGATATCAAACATCGGGGATGACAGGCATGGCAAATTCATTTTGGAGGAATTGCACTCTTTTGGCGTGGACACAAAACAAGTAAAGGTATTCCCTGGCAGGACCGGCTTATCCGTTGTGCTAATCGACAAGAGGGGCGAAGTTGAAGTGATAGAGGATTTGGGCGTTGCAGACAGGGTGCGGGCAATTGACGAGAAATGCATCGCGAACGCATCAATGCTGCACATCGCAGGCGGCTCATACCAGATGATGGAAGCCGCAAGCAAGATTGCGCACAAGCACAAGATACCGATATGCTTTGACCCTGGTCGCTCTGCCTCAAAATTAGGGGAGCATAAGCTTTGGAAGATACTTCGCAGATGCCACTACCTGATAACGAACAGGGGCGAAATCGAGGGGCTCCTCGGCAGGCGGGGCGCAATATCCGATTGCAGATACCTCTCAAAAAAATACCGGCTATGCGTAATTTTCAAGGGGGGCAGGAAGCCCACAATGGCATTCTGCCCAGGCAAAAAAGAGATAAGCGTGCCGATATTCAAAGTAAAGCCTGTGGACACATTGGGCGCAGGCGACGCGTTTGCAGGCGGGTTTGTATCCGGCATCATGCTGGGCAGGACTCTCAAAGACTGCTGCCGGCTTGCAAATGCCGCGGCAGCATCAAAGATATTGCACGCAGGCGCGCAGTCAATGCCGAAAATGGAATGGATAAGGAAAAGATTTGGCATTTAGACGGCAAACAAGAACGCACCCGGATACTTTTTTCATATGCGCAATCGCATCATTTTTTTATTCGCCAGCCGTTTTTCCCAATCAGCGCGTGTTTTCTTTCATGTCCATTCCAGCGCCCTTTTTTATACTGCATTCCCCGTATTCTTCCCATGCGTTCAATGTCCGGCCTGGAGTATTTCTTCCTCTGCAAGGAGCTTTCCCCACTGGTGGGCAGGCGGCTTTCGAAAATCCAGCTAATAGGGGAGCGAATATTCCGCCTCAAGTTCGGGGATGCGGAAATACTGGCAGAGCCTGGCAAGCGCATGCATCTCACACGGTACGTGAAAGAGGCTGAAGAGGCAAACTCATTTGTGGAATTTGCGAAAAAATACCTGGATAACAAGATATTGCGCGGAATTGGGCTGATAGGCACTGATAGGATTGTGAAATTCGATTTTGGCGAGGTTTCCCTGATTTTTGAGATGTTTGGCAAGGGGAATCTGATGCTTGTTGATGGGGCGGGAATGATAATGCGCCCTCTTGTGAGGGAGGAATGGAAGGATAGGACAATCATGGCAGGAAGGCCGTATGTGCCCCCTCCGTCCAAAAATTTGCCTTTTGAGCCAACCGAAGAGGATATTGCGGCACTGATGACGGAAAAATACGCAATCTCCTGCCTTGCATCCCTTCCGCTTGGGATAACATACTTGAAAGAGGCGCTTTTGGCATGCGGAATTGCAGAAAAGAAGCCGGGCAATTCCCTAACGAGGCAGGAAATTGCCGCGCTTGCAAAAAAAATATGTGAAATTACGCGGGATGCAAAGCCCGTTTTGTATTCAAGGGATGGAATGCCTGTGGAATTTTCGCTTTGCGAACTTTCTTCATTTGCAAGTGCGCAAAAAACAGATGCAAAAACGCTTTCTGATGCCGCGGACGAATATTATGCGCATGCCTCAAACACTGCGGGGGAAAATGCGAAGGAAAAGAAGCTCGCATCGATGCAGGAGCGGCTGGAAATGCAGGAGAGGAGGCTTGCGGAAATCCTCATAGAAGCAGAAGAAGCGCAAAAGATGGGCAAGCTGATAATGCAAAACGCGCCGCAAATAGACTCAATGCTTGCGGAAATGAAGAGAAAGAAGGAAAAAATAGGCAAGGATGGCGCTGTTGAAATCGAGATTTAGGCGCCTTCCGTGTCGCGTATTATGTAGCCGGCAAGCAATTTTTCAGCCTTTGCCTGCTTGTCCACCTGCACGGCCATGAGCGCATTCCCGCCGCCTTTTGTAATCACATGCACGTTTACTATGTTGACCCCGCCATCCACAAGCAGCTTGGTTATCTGCGCAAGGCTGCCTGGCTGGTCAGGTATCTTGACTGCGAGAACATCAGATGAGAGCACCTTGTAGCTGTTTGCCTCCAAAAGCTCCTTTGCGCGCTTGTCATCCTTCACAGTAATTGAGATTACTGCCTTGTTGCCAATAACGCCAACTGAGATTGCCTCGATGTTTATTTTTGCCTTTCCAAGGATGTAGGAGATGTCTGCAATGATGCCGACTTTTTCATCAACTAAGACGTTAATTTGCCTCATGCGGTCCACCCACGTACGTATAATCCTGTCGCCCACAATTTTAAATGGAATGTTTCTAAATCCGCAATATTACAAGATGGGACACACCATTTATTCGTCGAATGTCGGACTTTTGCGCAAGTCCCGCGCTTATCGCGCACCCGACCGATTTTTCCCCAACAAGATTCGCGCTGCCAGACTGCAAAAGAAGCTCGCATAATTTTTCCTCATTAGTGCGCTCGCCCTTGTAAAATCCCGCGTGCTTGTCAAGGTCAAGGACAATCACCCCTTCTTTGAGCTTTTTGCCAAGCAATTCCGCATCGCATGCCGCGACAAGGGGCCCCTGGGGCGTATTGTAAGTTTTGACAAACATAAGTTTCGTTCTTGCCTCCAAAGAATAATAAATGCAAAGCTCCAAGAGGCAAAGCCATGAGAATGCAACTTATCGCGCTTTTGCTGTCATTCATCCTGCTTTTCGGCTGCGCAGGAAATGACGAGCCATCAAAGCAGCAAAGCACGCAATATTCGCCAGAAGGGCAAAGCAAGCAGCCGGCATCCGGGCAGCCTTCTGCCACGCCGCAAAAACTTCCAGATGATAAGGTGGGCAAAACAATAGCATCCTATCTTGGAATCCGCCAGCTTTCAGAGTACCATACTTCATATTCCACAAAAACCGAATTCAGCGGCACCACTGTTCCTGGCACGATGGAAATTTTCGCAAGCAATGGCATGCTCCGCATTGATTCTGTGCAAAGCATGATGGGCACTCAAGTCAGGTCATCCATATTCCACCTTGCAAACGGCTCTTACATGTGCATGAGCTTTACAAATGCCGCAAAATGCTACTCTGGTCCAATGCCAAAGCCGATTTATGCGCAGCTGGAGCTTCCTGCGGAACAGTTTGATTTCTATTCAAAGCCGGGCGTGCGCTATGGCGGCATGGACGCAAAATGCAATCTTGTTGCGCCCCTTGGCGAGAAAACAGGCACCACAATATGCTATTCGGATTCAGGCATTCTTGCCTATCTTGAGGGCGTGCAGAAAAGCGAGGAGGCGGGGGATGTGAAGCTGACTATGGAGCTTTTGTCTGTTGGCAGCGCGCCTGCTGATTCTGATTTTATCCTGCCTGCGCCAGTTTCAGAGTTAGATGAGAATGCAACTGGGGGCTAAGGGGCATAAAGAGAAAACGAACACTGTCCAAAGCGCTTGATATTAACGCCTTCTTAATTTTTCAGCAGGAACCCTCTCCCGCATAAGCTCCGGGCGCAAAAGCATGTATGCGCTAAGGGAGGCGACTGCCAGTATCGCAATGATAATGCCAATGTAATCAAGCCCGATTCCAATCAGTATGCCCCCGATTAGCACGAGCACGGCGGTAAAAAGCACGAATGCCGCGGCGCTGTTTTTGAACACCATGAAAGAAGGTTGGAAAAAAGGGGTTAAAAGGCAATGCGTTATTCCAAGAAGCGATTAATATTCTTGCAGCGCAGAATATATTCAATGGGCCCGTAGTCGAATGGTTAAGACGTCGCTCTTACACAGCGAAGACTCGGGGTTCGATTCCTCGCGGGCCCACTAATTCTTTTTTATCAATGTGTCCAAAAATCAATAAACATGAACATTTATAAATGACAAAATCCATATTCTTACTGGATAAAATGGCTCAGCCCAATCTGGTTTTCATTGGCACAAGCGGAGGCGGGGAGGCAATGCTGCGGCAGCTCCGCTCCACTGGCGGCTTTCGGATAAACGGCTCGCTCAACATCCATGTCGACCCTGGCCCGGGCGCGCTTTCAACCGGCAGGCGGCTTTCCCAGAACCCAGAAGACCTAAATGCAATCGTGATAACGCACAAGCACATCGACCACTGCCATGACGCACCGCTTCTCATCGAGGCAATCATGCACTCCTGCTCACAAGAGGGCAAAAAGCCCGAGTGCTGTCTGATTGGATCTGAAACTGTCCTGTACGGTGATGAAAACAAGGACCGCGGCATATCGCTGTTTGACCAAAAAAGGCTTGGGAATGGCAACATTAGGAATGGCAACATAATTGTTTCTTACTCTGGCAAGGCATTGGCGCTCTCAAGCAACGGCTCGCAGGCAAGCATCATTTGCACGAAGACATCCCATCGGGACAAGACGGGCTTTGGCTTCACAATGGAGCTTGATGGGATAAAAACAGGCTACACGTCCGACACTGAATATTTCGACGGACTGCCCGCGCTCTTTGAGGGCTGCAACATCCTGATTGCCAACAACATCCGACCGGACAATGGAGGCGGATTGTCCGGGCACCTTTACAGCGAAACTACTGCGCGCCTGCTCTCCGAGGTAAAACCCCTTCTTGCAATAATCACGCATTTTGGAGTGACAATGCTTGATGCCGGCCCGGAAAACGAGGCAAAGCGGATTTCGGACAAAAGCGGCGTGCAAACGGTTGCCGCATGCGACGGCATGAGCGTTGATCTGCTGAACCTGAAAATAAACGGCCGCTAGCATTCTCTTTATAACCTCTTTTTCGCATAAAAGTTCCCGATAGCCCCATCGTCTAGGGTCCGCATTCCTCGGAATCCGGGCAAGACAATGGTCAAGGACACGAGGCTCTGAACCTCGTTACATCGGTTCGAATCCGATTGGGGCTATTTTTTCTTCTTACACATATTCCCGCATCCCAATACTGCCGTCCACCAATCTTTATAAATTCAGCGCTGTTATCCACTTCGGGTGATAGTTCATGGCAGTGACATTCGGTCTATTGGAGCAGAAGCTTGCAAGCACATCGACGGGAATCGTCGGAAACCTCCTTGAGGGGCTTGCGGCTTTTGCGATAATCGTCCTCGTTCTTGCAATCGGATGGGTGGTTGCATGGGCTCTTGGCTTCCTCTTACGGCAGTTCCTCCACCGCACAAAGGTCGAGCACTTCATGAAGGACCACGGCGTGGATGACGCGCTTTTGGGATTCACGGTCACGGGCATCTCCGTAATACTGCTTAAGCTTGCCGTGATGATCACGTTCCTTGGGATTGCAGCGGACATCGTGAACATCCCGATACTCTCCGCCCTTGCAATCGCAGGAATAATCTATATCCCCCATCTTGTCGAGGGCGTTATCATACTCGCGGCAGCCCTTATCGCAGGCGATTACCTCACAGACCGCCTAAAGACGATGAAGAGCATACCGTTTGCGAACCTCATAGCAATCCTAATCGAGGTGTTCATCGCATACAATGCGATTGTCATTGCGCTTCCGCTCCTGCTGCCCTCTGCAAACCCGAGGCTCCTTGAGGTATCCTTTGTTGTGATACTTTCAGGCATCGTGCTTGCATTCAGTCTTGGCGCGGCAATAGCAATCGGCCTTGGCCTAAAGGACACGGTAGGCGTGATGGCGAAGAAGAAGATGGACAAGTTCCACAAGCTCCTCTAGGGCTTGCTTCTTTTCTTTTTTATTTTTTTCAATCAAACGGAAATGGTGAGGCGCCATGGAAGACATTGCAATCGGCTTTCTTGGCGCCTTCATCTTTGCCGGCATATGCGCGCGGCTTTTTTTCCAAAAAACAGGCATAACTGACGTCATACTGCTTTTGCTTGGCGGCATGCTTGCCGCCGCGTTTTTTGTGCCCACTACTGCCGGGCTTGACTCATACGTGCCAATCATCGGCACATTCGCCCTTGCCATGATAGTGTTTTCAGAAGGGCTCAACCTGTCGCTTGCGCATCTCAAGCACTCCGCATTCCCGGTTCTCTTCTTCGGCTTTATCTCCTTTGCATTCGCGTTCATCTTCATATTCATCTTCCTGTTCCTGTTCGGCTGGCAGCTCTATGACGCTGCGCTCATGGCGGCAATACTGGCATCAGTCGCGCCTGAGATAACTGGCAGCGTGGTGGAGGAGCTTCGCGCACGCGACAGGATAAGGAACATCGTGAAGCTCGAAGGCATATTCTCAGACGCGCTTGGCCTGGTGCTATCCCTTGCGCTTCTTAGCGCAATCATTGCCGGGCATGAGAGCGGAGCCCTTGGCAACGATGCGCTTGCGAGCCTGGTAACCCGGCTGCCTGTTCTCCTCGCATATTCGGTGCTTGCATCAGCTGCGCTTGGCACGATTGGCGCGCTTCTCTGGAAAAAGCTGTTCTGCCGCATTGCCGGAAGATTTGAGCACCTCTCCTCGCTCGGGCTTGCATGCATTCTATTCGCATTCTCATCCTACCTTGGCGCAAACGGCGTGCTTGCGGTTTTCATATTCGGGTTTTTCCTAGGAAACATGAAGCATGAGACGCTTGATTCCCTAAGATGGTTCCAGGAGGAAATCGCATTCTTCTTCCGCACGTTCTTTTTCTTCTACCTGGGGCTTATCGTGCCCCCGCAGGCATTCCTTTCGCAGCCCCTGCTCATTGTGGCGGGCGTGCTTGTATTCCTTGCAATTGCAGCCTCGCGCTTCCTGGCAGCATCCGGCTTCGCAAGCATTTGGCATATGGGGCAGGACTATGATGTCAAGCTCCTGCGCTTCCTCTCGCAGCGGGGCCTGTCTGCCGCAATACTGGCTGCGCTTGCGATAAACTATTACGCGCGCGCAGGCATGCCAACTCCCCCGTTTGCAGAAGTCGCTTTCCTTGCAATACTGTTTACTAACATCGCATCCACCGGCTGGATATTTGCGCAGGCAAGAAGAAGCCTCACAGACAGGCGTCCGCTTGGGGAATAAGCACCGGCAACCTGCCTCGGAAACGGTTAAAAAGCAAGATTTTGAATGATGAAATATGGAAGGCGGCTTAGGGAGAGCGGATGCAAATTATCCGAACAACCAAGTTTTTATAGCGGGGCTTCAATTAAATGATTCCATGGCTAAGGGCGGGCTAATGAAAAGATTCGAAAATCAATACGTTATAGGCGATTGCGAAAAAGTCCTAAAAGACATTCCGGGCGATTCGATAGACCTTATTGTAACCTCCCCTCCCTATGCCGACAGCAGAAAAAGCACATATGGCGGTGTTCATCCAGACAAATACGTCGCCTGGTTTCTTCCCAAATCCAAAGAATTCCTGCGCGTTCTGAAACCTACTGGGACGTTTATCCTAAACATAAAAGAGCGTGTAGAAAACGGGGAGCGCCACACCTACGTTCTAGATCTGATAAAAGAACTTAGGAAACAAGGCTGGATATGGACAGAAGAGTTTATTTGGCACAAGAAAAATACGCATCCGGGCAAATGGCCAAACCGCTTTAGGGACGCATGGGAGCGGTGCCTTCAGTTTAACAAGACAAAAAAGTTCAGGATGTATCAGGATGAAGTTATGGTTCCCATCGGCGAATGGTCCAAGGCGCGTCTCAGGAATTTAAGCGAAGCTGATATGAGTCGTGCAACATCAAGAGTCGGCAGCGGATTCGGCAAGAAAATCGCCAATTGGATTGGCAAAGATAAAGTCTATCCGTCAAATGTGCTTTATCTGGCAACCGAATGCGGCAACAAAAACCACAGCGCTGTTTTTCCAATTGGGTTGCCAGCATGGTTTGTCCGCCTGTTCACAAAAGAAAACGATTTTGTTCTGGACCCGTTTGCTGGTTCAGGAACGACTGCACTGGCTTGCAAGGGGCTTGGCAGGCGTTATCTTATGGTTGACATAGCATCAGAATATAAAAAAATAGCAGAAGGAAGGTTATCTCAGTACTTCCGAAAGTAATTGAATCCGGTGCCTGAAAACCGGCCCGAAGACCGGATTTTTGATAAAATCTTCTGGCGGCAGCTTAGGCTGCCTC
>JAGVIA010000031.1 GCA_020056305.1 archaeon
TGCAAGGGGTCGAAGACTCCGACTGAGGCTTTATTCTCACAAAAGTCGTAAGCAGCTTTCCCTAAGAAGAAGCTTCAGAGGCAATTTGCAACAGGCTCTGCAATGTCGCGCCATCCTCTTTCATTGTTATCTTTGCAATTGTGCCCTCAAACTTCACAAGCTCGCCCTGCCTTGCGTATTTCACATCCGAAATATCAATTTCCCGTGCCGCAGCCGCATTCTCGAAATAGTACAGCGACATGAGCCCGAGTATGCCAAGTAGGGCAGCAACAATGCCCAATCGCGCATCTGACAAAGAAGGCATGGCAACGCCATTCCCTTTGTGCATGGCAGATGATGGCGCCTCGCCCTCCTTTTCCGCAGCTTTTGCGGCATGCTCTGGCGCACCCTGCCCGGCGCCGCCATCCTCATTGGCGCTGGAAAACACGCGAAATAACACAAAGATGCGCTTTTTATAGCAAGCGGGAGAAAATCTTCCGATAATTATGGCAGTCTTAATCAAAGGGGCAACATTCGCCAGCGGGAAAAAGTGCGACGTGCTCATTGAAAGCAACAAAATAGCAAAAATCGCCCCCTCCATCACAGCTCGCGCAGAGGAGAAAATAGATGCGCACGGAAAGCTCCTTCTCCCCGGCTTCATAAACACTCACACACACACAGGCATGTCCATCCTGCGCGGCATCGGGGATGACCTACAGTTGCACGACTGGCTCTGGAAAAAGGTCCGCCCTGCAGAGCAGAAGATTTGCGAGCTTGACATGCACGCCGCATCGCTTCTCTCCTGCGCAGAGATGGTGCGCTCAGGCACCACGTGCTTCAATGACATGTATTTTCACATGAAAGGCGTGGCAGCGGCAGTAAAGGAGAGCGGCATGCGCGCAACGCTCGGCTATGGCATGGTGGACTTGGGAGATGAGAAGAAGCGCAAGAGCGAGCTTGCGATCGGTGAACAATTCATAAAGGAATTCGACGGCAGCGCAAATGGCAGGATAAAATGCTCGGTTGCGCCGCATGCCCCATATACTTGTTCTGCCGAGCTCCTCCGCGCATCAGCCGCTCTTGCAAAAAAACACAAAACAAGGCTTCACATCCATCTCTCTGAAACACGCAAGGAAGTGTTTGACATGCTCAAGCAGACAAAGATGCGCCCTGTTGACTATCTTGCCTCGCTTGGCGTGCTTTCCCCTAACACGATTGCCGCGCACTGCGTCTGGCTCACAAAGCAGGAGGTCGGCACGCTTGCAAAGCACGGCACACATGTTTCCTATAATCCCGTCTCCAACATGAAGCTTGCCTCGGGCGGAGCCGCACCCATCCCAGAAATGTTGGAAGCAGGCGTGAATGTTACGCTTGGCACTGACGGGGTTGCAAGCAACAACTCGCACTCCATGTTCGAGTGCATGAAAATAGGCGCGTTATTGCAAAAGCAGTCCCGCTGGGATGCCCAGGCAGTAAATGCAAAGCAAGCATTGCAGTTTGCCACTTTGAACGGAGCACGCGCCCTTGGCATAAATGCAGGCGAGATAAAAGAGGGAAAGCTTGCCGACATCATCCTGCTTGACATGCGCGCACCAAATATGCAACCCGTGCGCTCAATGGAATCAAATGTTGTCTATTCCGCGCATGCCGGCAATGTGACTGATGCAATAATTGACGGCAAGCTTGTGATGCGCAACCACAAAATTCTCACTTTTGACGAGGAAAAGGCGATTGATGCGGTGCAGAAGGCTGCTGACAGGATAACTGTTACGTAAGCAGCATGCAGCATATGCCGTCCCATGCGTTCTCGATTTTTTTCATCCAAATCCTCATTTACTATTTAATCGAGCCATCTCGTGCAGGTTTGTCATACAGTTTTTCAATCCAACCTGCAGTTATATCCAATTTAAGCGCAAGCGCCTTAACCTTATCCTTGATTCGTGCCCTTGCCTCGTCATCCTGCGCAAACTTCAGCGCAATGCGGTAAGATTCAATACCACCCTCGGAACGGCTGAACGCCTCAGTGCCAACTGCAGCAGCCGTGCATGCATCGCCAACCGCCTCACCAATGCGCATCATCGCAGCGTCAGAGATGACACGCGGTTCAAAAGACCGGTATTGCCCGAGCATCTCTATATTTATTGCAAAGATTAGCATGCCTGCTGCAGACTCGCCAGCTTTGGTTTCAGGCTGAAACGAAAGGGTCAGCACATCTATCATTGCATACGCGCGCTCTTCTACAAATTTATCTCTTGCTTCAGGATTCGAAATCGTTTTAGCCATATCGGCGAAAATTCCGGCAGCAGCGCAGGCAGTATTATTGCACATATGCATAATATCCTCTATGTGCTCATTGGTTTTTGCTTTCTCCCCATCCGTAACGGCCAGGCGTTTCATCACGGCAAGGCACATGGCCGCTTCAATTCTCATTACTGCAACCTCATCAGTGCGGCGCCAAGGCGGCAAGAGCAAACTTTCAACGGCTTTCATGAGCAAGCTCCAGGCTTGTTGTGGCTGTGAATCCATGACAAGAAAGGCTGCCATTTCATATCCGTGCGAGGCTTTCAAAATGTTCTCTCTGCATTGGTCACCAGTTTCTTCATTCGCGGCATAAATATTTGCTATTGCATGGGAAAATTCAGCCAAACCCACGTAGAGCCTGATTACGTCATCAGCTGCGTCGGCCTTCCCAAATTCTGCTTCCAACTGCTCTCGGAATAGCATCCGGTCTGCGCTTCTTGAGAACGGATAAGTTGCATCAATAGCGTGAAGAGTTTTGCTGTGTTTCATTAGCGATTTCAAATCTTTCTCATACGAAGTCCGTGCTTCCCAGATACGCCGAAGGGCGTATTTAGAAGTCATTGTTCTGGATATCATTTTGGCCGTTAGCATGCCTAGAAGGTTCTGCTGGTCAAAGCGAGGTCTCCAAAAACTGAGGATTCCGCGTCGCGTTGCAGGTTGCATGAATTCACTTGCATTGTTCATCCCATCCACCCATGTGTCTTTCTATGTTCCTTTGTGCAAATAACATATATTTAAGATGATTCCTGCGCGCTAAATCCGTGCGCGAAGCGCACGTTCCCGCCTTCAGGCGGGGGATACAGCGCGCACATTCTTCTTTTTCATCTAAAA
>JAGVIA010000078.1 GCA_020056305.1 archaeon
TTTAGATGAAAAAGAAGAATGTGCGCGCTGTATCCCCCGCCTGAAGGCGGGAACGTGCGCTTCGCGCACGGATTTAGCGCGCAGGAATCATCTTAAAGCGCATCTTGGCAGCCCGATGGTCTTTTTTCTGTCAGGTGTTCGCATCTCCCCGCCTATTGGGATGTAAATGGGCCCGCCGATTATTCTTTTGCTTGTTAGCCCGATGTTATAGGTTCCTTCACATAAGATAAGGCTCCATTTGTAGTCCCTGTCTTTATTTTGTGCTCGCCATTCTGCAAGCCCACCGGGAAAATATTGCTCTGCTACATTTTCAAAACCATTCTTAACGAGCTTTTCAAGAAGGCGCGACGCGTTTTTTCTAAATTCGACTTCAAGCGCATACCATACCCCCCTGCCTGCTGAAATCAACTGTTTTGCCAGAGGATTGCTTTGGATTTCCATGTTTGAAAAAATTGGAATGTTGGAAAACCCATAGTCGTCTATCAATGATTGCATTGCAGGATGCATCGTTTTATTGCCCTTGAACTCCTCGCGTATAACTCCAATTTCCTCTACTCTGAAACCGGGCAGGTCACTGGGCATGCAAAAAATAGCCGCAGGAATGCCATGCTTATCAAAAATCGTCTTTGCATGCAGGGTCGCTGCAAACCCCACTAATTCAACATTTTCAGGGTTAGTTAGGTAAGATGGAACAGTAGCAGGTGTATTGCCGCGCTGAGTCATAGAAAGAGAGCGGATATCGACTCGATTTGCATTGCTGAAAATGAGATAGTTGCTTCCAAGAAGGAGTACTCCGCTTACCTTGACAGGTTTGCCTCCATTTCTGTCAAAGAAATCCCCATTTTCTCCTTGAATTGTCTCATGAATTGGATCATATCCAGATGAAAATTTTCTACGCGGTTGTGTTGGATTCTGGAAGATATGGAGCATCTCCAAGTCGCACGCTCGTTTTGCTGCTGCGAAAAGTGTAGCGTCGTATTTTCCATTATACTCCCTACTGCCATAGTAATGCGGCCCATTAGCAATTAAGTCTGTCATTACTAGCATGTCTTTCAATCTAGTAACTTCTGTCACTAGACCCTTGCTTCCGTTTCTAATGTGGCTATCTTGTGTGGCAGTAGCGTGACTTGCCCGTATACGTTTATTTGCGGGTCCCACAATAGTATATTGTTGTTAAAGTATAAAATTCCATACTTTCCAAGAATTAAACACGACTAAAGCTTTCCAGGCACCTTAGTTCAGTCAGCCACCACTTTCCTGCTCGGGTAGTGGCAATCCTCGCTCATTATTGTGGAATCCATGCCAAGTATCACACTTGAAAACTTCTCCTCGATGTCATTTAGCAACTTGGTATACTCACCGTAATTTTTTACCAGTGTCTCAAGCTCCATCTCCCAGGGCGCAATGGTCCTCAGGAAGTATACCACTTCCGGCCTTTGCTTCATGTATGAAATGAACCGTTTTTCGTCGTTGTCAGACAGGTTCCTGAAATAGACAAACGCCTTGAAGAACTCATATCCGAGCTTCTCGAAGTCCACTATGGCATGGTAGCCCACTATTATCTTGCGGTTCTCCAGCTTCCTTATTCTCTGCTTTATTGTTTCCGGATTCGATTTGAGCTCTTTTGCAAGCTCGACAAGCCGGATTCTTGAATTGTGGAACAATCGTTCCATGATATCCCTGTCCAGGGAGTCAATCTCGTGCCTCTGGGGGTCCTCAAACAAGTCGAGAACCGTAGGGCTGGAATCGGAAAGGAAGTCCTTTGATTTCACCCATATGTTCACCACGGAGCCGGTGTCGCACTTCACTATCAGGTGACCGAATTTTGAGAAAATCCTCTGCCTCAAGCGGTAAAACTCGCTTGGTGTCCGGGAGAAGAATGTAAGCGCAACATTCCATGCGCCGCTCCCGACACCGAGCCAGAACACGCTTTTTTCGCTTTTAACAAATTCCAGGAATTCCTTCTTTTCCTTTGGGATGTTTTCAAGCTTGAGATACATCTTGTACGTAAGATACCCGAGTTTGGTCGGGTCTATCCACGCCGAATAGCCCTTTATGATTTTGTTTTTCTCAAGGCGCAAAATCCTGTATCGCGTGGCTTCCTTGGAGCGGCCCACCAGCTTGGCAAGTTTTACATCTTTTATTCGCGCGTTAATGTCAAGGTGGAAAAGGATCTTTTTGTCAATTTCATCAATTTCATACGCCATATTTAGGATTATTTCAAGAAAAACTTAAAAATATACTGTTTTTTTCCTAAAAATACATCAAATAATTTATTTTCTTCATTAAACAGACGTATTGCGAGAGGTGCAACCCATGAATGCGATAAATTGCGCAGCATGCGGCGATGAGATGCAGCGCGGCCTTTGCAGGGCCTGCATCGACAGCATCATAGAAACAAGGGTGAAGAAAGAGCTTGACGGGAAAAAGAGGCGCTGAGAAGGCCTGCTCAAAAAATTCCAGTGAAAACATGAACAAGCTTCAGGATTTCATAGAGAGCAACAATGTGAAGTGCCGGCTGGTGCAAAAGCCAAGCACACGGGAAACCCTCAAGGCACATGAGGCATTGAAGCTTCTTGGCTACACTGTGGTGCCTGAGCAGATGATAAAGGCACTCGTTTGTGTCCCAGTATTGGAAGGAAAGTATAGAACGGACAAGGCACTTCTGGCAATGGTTTCTGGCGCTCACCGTCTTTCAATAGACAATCTCCAGAAGACAACTGGCTATGAAAAGATAGTTGTCGCAGACCAGAACACCGCAGAGAAGCTCAGCGGCTATCCGCGAGGTGGTACACCGCCCATCGGGCATGACACAAAGATGACAATAGTGATCGATGAAGATTTGGCAAAGCACTCGATGCTTTACGGAGGAGGGGGAACAACTGAATTTGTATTGGAGATAACGCCGCTTGAGATTTCGCGTGTAATAAAAGAAGTAGAAAACACTGGAGTTATTATCGGACAAATCCACGAATAGTTTTCATGAATTTGGGTCTTATGCAAGAGACGCTTTAAGTAACCAGTTAAACGACTCGCCCTTTCCATCCCTTTCTACTCTCATTACTATGCCCGTGTGGCTATCTATTACTAACATGTCTACGTGCATGCTAACACCGAAGAGGTATCTGGCTATGAAAATGCCGCCGTTTAGATCCAGCGCTTCCTTGTCATGAACCGAAAAAATCCCGTGGGAGAATGCAGGCTCCGCGCCGGTGGTGAATTCGGTATCGATTGTATCAAGCCAGACTGCCAGCATTAACTGGCACGTTGGGGCGCGCGCTCCATTCGGGAACTCCACACCAATTGGAAACCGAGCCACCTGATCGCCCACTCCGATTTGGAACCGCGCCTGATCGCCTTTTCTCGTAAACTCAATCTGGTAAGTATATCCGCCATCGCCAGATGGTTCTTTTATGAGTTTCCATTCGTCCATTTTCTTGCGATTTTGTTCCCTCCACGCCCCTAAATTTCTGGGAATTGATTCCAACCCAAATTCCGGGTCTGTAATCTTGTCGAGAACAACTTTAGCCCATGTGCGAAGCTCGCTTTCAAGCAAATGCCAGTGGACATTTCCAGCCAATATCTTTTGCAATGCATGTTGGTCTATTACTCTTTTCTTTCCTACCCATATTTCCTCATTTCTAAGTAACTCTAGATCCGAAAAACCATATAGCTTGAAGACCAGATCCGTGGTTGGGTTTATGTATTTGAATTTTTTCCAAAGTTTCCGCAATTCTTCCAGGCTGTTCACGTTAGTACCATTCACAACGATTGGGAAATTGATTTTGCCCTTCGGAAGGTCATTTATGAAAGAGACCATGAAGGTTGGGATGCCATGCCTTTCAAGAATACTTTTCACATGGCAGGTAGCCGCATTTGAAACTACTTCGCCCATCCCAGGATCTACCTGAAAAAGACTCTTATAATCGTAAGAGCCAAAATCTAATTTTCCATCATCACGATGACGCACTCGCGGGGGCATTGGTGCATCGGGGCTGAAAGCAACCCAGTCAGTTCCATAAAGAAATACTCTCGTTACGGGAACTGGTTTATCCTCGTATTCATCGATATGCCTGCCCAGAATAGTTTCCGTGTCTGGGTCAAACCTTGAAAACACCAATGGTTCTTCGAGGAGTTTCCTGAGGTTTGCAATGCTGAATGTGCTAAGCAGGGCCAAATTGGCTGCGTCCTTTCCTGCTTGTAAAACAAATTTAGTCGTTACATCGGAATTGCTCGATCTTCGTTCTTGATGATGAAGAATCTGAGATTGGAGTATCCTTGTCCAAAAAATTTGATTTTGCCCGTGAAATGTTCCGGCTACTGCCCGGGCTAATATTGTGGGTCGCAGATTTGAATATTCCACGATAACTATTGTTTGCTGTACTCCTATTTAATCCATGCTTTCCTAGAGATAAACACGCTTAGAACCTTCCAGCCTTCCCATTCTTCAAGTAGAGCTCATCCTCGTATCTCACGCCAAATGCCTTGAAATAAGCCGCAGGCTCTATTGCAAGCACAGTGCCATCCCCGATTTTGTCCTTTGAGCGCGAATAGAGGTGCGGCATTTCGTGCACCTCAAGCCCGATGCCGTGCCCGACAGAGTGAATCAGCTTTGGCAGGCCATGCTTTTCATGCAATTTGGCTGCAAGCATCGCAAGCTCCTTCCCGTTTTGCATGCACGGAAGCTCGTCTTTTATTTCAAAATAAATCTGCTGCGCGGATTCGTATGCTTTTTTCTCCCCCTTGCATGCACCAAGGAAGTAGCAGCGCGTGAGGTCTGAGCAGTAGCCGCCTATTTTTACCCCGTAATCCACAAGCACGATGCCATCAAGGCGCTTGCTTGACGCATGGTGATGCGGGAATGAGGCGTTTTTGCCTGTTGCGACAATCGGCTCGAATGATGCGCTGCCGCCTGCCTCGATTGCCTTGATGAGTAGCGCATCGTGCAAATCCTTTTCAGTGGCGTATTCGGAGGGGTCAAGCCCATCCAGTATTTTCCTTCCTGCAAGCACGGCTTTTTTTATCATGGCAAGCTCGCCTGCGTCTTTGAAGGAGCGGAGCTGCCCCATCTGCTCACTTGCATTAATTGGGCGGCAGTGAAGCTTGCGCTTCATGCTGGCATAGCGGAATGCGGAAAGCGAGCGCGCATCAATTGCAATGTTTTTGGCGCTGCCTAAGAATTTGCGCATTGTGGCATAGGCATCCTTGCCATATTCGATGGCTTTCCAGCCGCCTGCGGCGCGCGCGCGCGCGATGTTCATGCTGGAAGTGAAGAAGGCCGCGCCTCCATTCCTTTTTGCGATAAATGCACTGCCGTCTATTGTGCTTTCGGAAAAATAGCGGAAATTCGGGTCAGCACCATATGCCGCATCCCCGTTGAAAAGAAGAAGGGAATTTGCCTTGGTGGAAGAGAAGAATTTTCTTATGCGCTGCCTGCAGCATGCTAATTCGTCCATGCGAGGGATTTGAGCGCCGATTATTAAAGTCTTTTCATCGTTGGATTGGCATGGAAAGCATGAGATGTCAAAATGCTCGCGCCCACCGCCCGTCGCAGACGGGCGGCTTGCATAGACCACTCACAAGCGAGCATTTTGACAGCAGTGATTCCAGCGGCGAAGCCACTGGGAACCTCCAGTCGAAGACTGGTGGAATCACTCAATTTGCAAAATTCCATAAAAGCCACTGGAAGATGGCAAAAAGGATAATTGACGAGCATACCGAGCATTGGGGCAGGGCATGGCAGGAGCACCTGAAGGAAGTGTTTTTGCATCCGGGGAGCGGGAAGTATGCGCTTTTGCCATATTCAGTGATGGATGGGAAGACTGTGGCTGCGGTTTTCGTGCTCAGATTGGAAGTCGAGGCAATGGTGCTCTACTTCCTCTCAGTGGGAAGCGCTTATCAGGGAATGGGAATCGGAAGCAAAGTGATTGATTTTGCGGCAAAGCGGGGCAAAAAGATGGGCGCAAAATTCCTGAGGCTTGACACGTATGCGAAATTCGGAAAAGCGCTTGCATTCTACAAGAAAATGGGCTTTAGGGTGTGCGGCCGCGTGAGATATTTCAATGAGGATGATGATGAGCAGATCTTTTTGTATAAGAAAATTAAATAAAAAGAAAAAGGCGGGGCTGCGCGCCCCGATGCATTGCAGCGCTTATTTCTCAGGCATTATCGGGTTGCGCTCGTCTGTGAGCATCGAACAGTATGTATGCCACTTCGCATAGTATACCATGTACATGAGGATTAGATCGTGTAGCATCCTGTGGCGCTTGCCCAAAAGCAAGATGTGGAAGAACTGCACAAACATTGCGATGGATGCGATGATTGACAGAATCACCATCACAATGAAAGAGGGAATTGACCAGAACCAGCGGATGATAAGCTCAAGCCTGCCCGCTTTCTCCTCAAATGCCACATCATATTTTACAGTCTTCATCAGACCACCAACGATTAGTAACTCGTTATGATATTTTAACTTATCCCCTTAGCCTGGCACGCAGCCCAGGAGAGAATCAAATTCCTTGAGCGCGCGCAGCACAAGCCTTCTGCCCTTCTTGCCAAGCCGCCCGTCTTTTGCAAGCTTTGAGGCGGAATTGATGAGATGGCGCACATGCGAGAGGGCGCCGGGGGCGTTTATATCGTCATCCATGCATTGCTCAAATTTGGCGGTTTCCCATTTAACAAGCGAGTTTACCCTGCGCATGTCCTCATGTCTGCCACTTGCTTTTTTTATTGCAGCGACTTTCTTTTGCATCTGTGCGTATTTTTCCGCGCATTCGTCAAGCCGGGAGAAACTGAAATGGAGCCGGTCCCGGTAATGCACGCAAAGAAGCGAGGCGCGGATTGCGCGGGGCGCATAGCCCTTTGAGAGAAGCTGCTCCAATGTCACGAAGTTGCCGGAGGATTTGCTCATCTTCCTCCCGTTTAGCAGCAGGTGCTTCACATGCGCCCAGTGCCTCACGAAACGCCGGCCCGTTGCCGACTCGGCAATCGCAATCTCGTTCTCGTGGTGCGAGAAAATGTTGTCAATGCCGCCCATGTGGAGGTCTATTTCCTTCCCGAGATAGTGCATCGCCATCGCAGGGCACTCAAGGTTCCACGCCGGCCTGCCCCTGCCAAAATTGCATTCCCATGTCTCGTCGTCCCTGGCAGATTTCCTCCGCCAGAGAGCAAAGTCGCCTGCCTCATACTGCCAATAGTCGTTTTTCTTGACTCGCCGGTTCAGCTGGAAGGGCGTGAATTCGTAGTTTGAAAGCCGCCCGTATTTTGGGAATTTGGAGATGTCGAAATACACGTTCCCGTCTTTGTGGAGGTAGGCATGATTGTTTTTCACCAGCCGGCTTGCAAGCTTTATCATTTCCGGGACGTGCTCTGAGGCTCGCGGATAGCGGTGTGCGCGCAGGTTCCCCAAAAGCCGCATCTCGCGCAGGAATTTCCGCTCGTACATGCGCGCAAGGGCCTTCCGTTTCATTTTGCGCCTTTTCGCCTCGAGCAGCACAATATCGTCAAGGTCGGTTATGTTCATGACATGGCGAACGGAAAAGCCCCTGTATTGGAGGTGGCGGCGGAACACGTCCTCAGTGACATACGTGCGATAATTCCCGATGTGAGGGGATGCATACACAGTAGGACCGCATGTGTAGAGGCGCACGCGTTTTTTTTCCCGCGGCGAAAACTCCTCAATTTTGCGCGAATAGGTGTTGTAGATGCAAAGTGCCATGCGAATCTACCTATCGCTCTGTCTGCAAGTCGCCAAATGAAAGCGTGCCTAGGTAAATCACAACTGCCGCAAACAACGCAAGCGCGGAAACATCAAGCAATATCGGGAAGGAATGCACCCCGATAAGCACGCCGCGCACCGCGTCAACACCATAGGCAAGCGGATTTAGGCTTGTGAGAAGGGAAAGCCAGGAGGGAAGGTTCTCAAGGGGAAAGAGCGCGCCGGAAAAAATGAACAGCGGCCAGATTATCATGGAAATCACAAGCTGGAAGCCCTCGGGCGTTGAGAGCTTGGCGCCAACGAACAGCCCGAGCGATGTCATGCACACTGAGATTAGTGCAAGTATGGCAAGGGCTGCGATTGCACCAAAAAGAGTTGGCTGGAAGCCGATGAAGTAGCCCAATATAAGGAGCAATATTGCAGCGACAAGCGCCTCTGCAACGCCGCCGAGCAGCTTGCCTATGAAAAGGGAGGAGCGTGAGAGGGGCGCCACAAGCACTGCGCGAAGATAGTCCTGCTTGCGGTCCCAGAGAATATACACTCCATAGAACATTGATGTGAAAAGGACCGTCATCGTAAGAATGCCTGGGAAGATGAACTGGTCATAGGCAACGCCTGAGATTTGAACGTTTGAGCCAAGCCCAATGCCAAAGCCAAGCAGCCAGACAAGGGGGGAGACTAGGCTGGAAACGATGCGCTCCTTTTCGCGAAGGTAGGTTTTGAGCTCGCGCAGGGTGATTGCGTACACTGATTCGAGTTCGATCATCAGCCCCACCCCTGAAAGCCGCCGCCTTCCTCCTCATCGCGCATCTCATGACCAGTGTAATGCATGAAAACATCAGATAGGTTCACCGGCCTGACCTCGACAGAAGTTACGTCCCCTGCCGCCCGAAGAAGCGCTGCGAGATTTTTTGAAACGTCATCAAGCTTTACAAGGTAGGAATTGCCGTCTTGCTTTATTTTGCGGACGAATTTTAGCATGCGCAGTTTCTTCGCGTCTGCCTTTGCTGATGTGAATTTCACCATGTCAGAGCCCACTTTCTTTTTCAGGCTTGCAGGAGTGCCAAGCACCGCGATTTTGCCATGGTCGATTATCGCGATCCGGTCGCAGAGCGAATCGGCCTCCTCCATGTAATGTGTGGTGAGGATGATTGTGATTTTCTCCTCCCGCGCAACCCTTGCAATGTATTTCCACACATGTGCGCGCGTCTGCGGGTCAAGCCCGAGCGTCGGCTCGTCAAGGAAGAGCACGCGGGGGTGGTGGAGCAGGCCGCGGACCAGCTGCAGCCGCTGCTTCATGCCGCCTGAAAAGTGCTTCACGAGGTCATTGGCGCGGTCGGTGAGCTCGACAAGGGCAAGAAGCTCATCAATCCGCTTTTTGCGGATTTCTTTTGGGACCGCATATAGCATTGCGTGAATTTCGAGGTTTTCGCGCGCAGTAAGCAGATCATCAACGCTTGTGCCCTGGAACACCATTCCAATTGATTTTCGGACTTCGTTTTTCTGCTTGAGGATGTCATATCCGTTCACAGTGGCGGTGCCGGACGTGGGTGAACGCAGCGTGGCAAGCATGGAAAGCGTTGTTGTCTTGCCTGCGCCATTGGGGCCAAGCAGGCCGAATATTTCGCCCTGCGCAACAGAGAGGTTCAGCCTGTCCACTGCCATTAGCTTGCCGAATTTTTTAGTGAGATTTGCAGTATGGAGCACCATGGGCGGCACCGCGTGTAATGCTTATTAAAATATAACGCAGAAATAACATTCGCATATCACGAATATAAACATGAGCATGATTGCTAGGTTTTGGGGGGATAACATGGATGAAATTTCAACTCTGGGGGAATTGGAAGGCAAATTGTCCGACGGCAAGCGAACAGCAGTACTATTCCATGCGGGCTGGTGCCCGTTCTGCCGGCGTTTTCGGCCGGTTTTCGAGAATTATGAGGGCAAGACAAAACTAAAGATGCTAAAAGCGCTAATTGACGATGAGGACAACGAACTTTGGGTGAAGTATGACATCGAAGTCGTGCCAACAGTCATTGTGTTTGAGAAGGGCAGGGTGTCAAGGCGCGCGGATGCGAAAGCTGGCGTGGGGCTCACCGAGGAGGATTTGAAAACAATCCTCGCGTGAGAATTTTTTTCAAGTTTCACAGATGGATGATAGCGGCTCCCTGCTTTCCCATGAAAGCCCGAACTGCTCAGATGTGGCGTAATTGAACTCTATGTAATATGCAGCCTGCTCGCCTTTCTCGCAAGGAGGGGCGGTTGCATCAACCGTGAGCGTTGCATCATTGCCGATGAATTGCTTTACTTCGGACAGTCGCTTTTGCCCCGAATATGTCACGCCAACCGAGTTGATGGTTATGGGCCTGCCTGCCTTGTTTTGGAAATAGAGGCGGAGGGTGCCGTCAAACTGGCGGTAGCCCAAGACAGCAATGGGCTGCGCGCCCTGCCAGTAGGCGCTCGTGTGCTTAAGCTTTATCTCTGCCTTGAAAATCGTCTTTTGTAGTATGCTTGAGGTTAATGCCAGAAGCGCAACAAGCACAACTATGACGAGCACTACAAGGAATAGATACTGGCGGTTGTCATGCTGCACTGCTTCGGCATCCGTGCTTCCAAGCTCGCCTCTCATGCCATATCAGCCCGTTCCATGAGAAAGCACATCGGACGCGCAATATAATGCTTTGTTTGGCACGGCTCCGTAATGCCATCTTTGCCCGTCTCCGAAGCAAACCCGGTATAGCGGCGCCCTTATTCAGTATCTATCCTTGGCGCAAGGTAGTAGACGCACTTGGCGCTTTCCACTTCGTACTCGATTTTCACCGGAGCGTTGGATTTCAAGTTGATATGTATTGGCTTGTCATCCGGGCATGCCTTTGTGATGTCCTCAAGGTATTGCAGCGGGAAAGTGGCGCGCGCAGGCGCGGTTGCCTTTAGGCTGATTATTTCCTCGCTGGTTTTTTCAGACTCGACTTTCAGGTCTGCGGAATCGCCGTGCACCTCGATTTTGAAGCCGTCCTCATTTGCCTCAAGTGTCAGATGTGATGAAACAAGTGCGGCATCGCGGAGAGTCTCCTTGAACTGGTTGGCACCGACAGAAATTTGCACGTCGTGCTTTATTGACGGCTCTTTCTGAACGCCTGGCGGCAAATCCATGAGCGGCACCTTGAAGCTTCTCTTGCGCTTGCCTTCCAGGAAGCGGAGCACGAGCTTGTTGTCCTCATCCGATATCTCAAGCTGCTCCTTTCCACGCGTGCGCGCAAGTATCTTGCTTAGGTTGTCGAAATTCAGGCCGATTTTCGAGCTGCCCGAAACCTCGTATTCCAGAAAAGCGCTCTTTGGCATGGAAAATGCGACCATTGCGATTTGGGAGGGGTCCATGGCGCGCAGAAGCAATCCTTCGGCGTTTATCTCAAGCTGCCCTTCGTCAATAAGATTCACAATAGCGTCAATCGAATTCTTCCAGCGCCGTGCATCGTCAACTAGCAATCGAAATGCCATCCTATTCACCTCTCCATTGGCTGCTACGGCTTCAAACCTTATAAAACTAGGCGAAATTGCGGAATGGTTAAAAACACCAAAATGGATAATTTGCAACTATGAAAAGATTGGAAAAAGTTCCGCTATCCGATGTTGTGCCCAAAACAGGAAGGCAGAAAACCGCGGCAGTATCAAGATTGCAAAGGGAAATTGCAGCAATTGAAAAAGCAAAGCCGGAGCCGGAACAACCCGTGCATTTGCGCAAGGCAGAGCCGAACCTCAAGAGGCGGCTTTCGAAAATGAAACTTGTCATGTTCAATACACGCCCTGTCGGTGGATTTTTCGGTCAATTATCAGAATGGCTTGGCACACATGGCTATTTCAAAGCAAGGATGGGAAGGGACGCTTACACTGAAACTGCAGGCTATTCTCTGGATTGGTGGAGGGACATTTCTGAAAGGAAGGTGGATGTTCTGTTTGTGAACGAGGCAGACCCTGACAGGCTTAGGGCTCTTTGCAGCGAAATTCGGGGACAGCCCTACAATAGAGGGGTAAAAATCTTACTTTTTTCTTCAGTGCCTGCCCAGAAATTGGATGTAGAGTTCGGTTTTGACAAGCCGTATGATGCGCTTTACGACCCGGCAAGGCGCGATATGGGATATGCGCACCTGAGAAGCATACTGGCGCAATTGAGTTGAGCAAGCCGCATTTTTGTTTTGGCAGTTTGCGGCAATTTACTTTTTTCCTTTCGCTGCGATGTTTTTTCTTCCGTAAGGGCAATACGAAAACAGCGGGCACTCATTGCATTTGGGATTCTTCGCCATGCATAGCGCCCTGCCATGGTGCACGAACAGGTTTGAGATTTGCAGCCAGTCTTCGCGCGGAACGATTTGCCTCAAATCCAGCTCGATTTTATTCGGGTCGTGCTCTGATGAGATCGCAAGCCTGCCTGAGAGCCGTATCGCATGCGTGTCAACAGGGATGCCTTCGAGAATCCCATAAGCATTGCCAAGCACGATGTTCGCAGTCTTTCGCGCAACGCCGGGCAGGAGGAGCATTTGCTCCATGGTGCATGGCAGAGCGCCGCCAAATTCTTTGTCAATCATTTTGCATGCGGCAATTATGTTTTTTGCCTTGTTGCGGTAAAAGCCGCAGGAGCGAACGAGCGATTGGAGTTCTTTCGGATTTGCATTTGCAAAATCTTTCGCCGTTTTATATTTTGCAAACAATGCAGGCGTTGTCTTGTTCACCCGAGCATCCGTGCATTGCGCGGAGAGAATGGTCGCAACGAGAAGCTGGATTGGAGTTTTGTAATTAAGCGAGCATTTTGCATTCTGATATGTTTTCTTTAGTAGCGATAGGATTTTTGCAAAGCGCGCTGATTTTTTGGAAAAGTATTCGGATGGCACGGATAAGCGATTGGCTTTCGGATTTTAAACATCTGTTGCTTGGGGAATTTGTGTTGCTGGCGTGCAGGTTTATATATCTTCGAATATGGAATTTAGCCACGGGCCCGTGGCGCAGCCTGGATAGCGCGGCAGCCTTCTAAGCTGATGGTCAAGGGTTCAAAAATAAAAAATGCGAAAGTGGCTATAGATTAAAAAATTCTTTTGACGAAGTTGATGCAGCATTTTGAAAATCCCTTCGGGCCCGCTTTTTTGGTTTTCGGCATGCGGTCAACAACTGTGGGCTAAAGCCCACGTGTTGTCACGGGGCTTTAGGCGGGTACGCTTGACCGCGTGTAACGATGTTCGCGTACCCACAGTTGTTGGTGGTTTCATGGTTGAGAAAAAAGTATTGGACATCATAGAGCTTATGGACGTAATCCTTGGCGACACTTCTGTCCCGAAGAACATCCGCAAGGCGGTTTCAGACGCAAAGGAGAAGTTAAAGACCGAGGACGACCTGTCTGGGCGCATTTCTTCCGCAGTGTACGCGCTGGACTCTGTTTCAGAGGACATAAACATGCCCATGCACGCCCGCACGCAGATTTGGGCGGTGCTGTCCGCGCTTGAGGCAATAAAGCGGGAATGATTTTTCTTTTGGCAATGAGCCAGCCGCTCTTCTTTTAACCTTCCTTGCCATATATTCAACATCCTTTTTTTGTGGTGGGGTAATGCAGGAGGAAATATGCCGACTGAATGCTGCCGGAATGCGCGTTAGCGTGCAGGCAGAGGAATGGCTATCCTCGCATCCGAATGCAAAGGCCGTTGTTGATAAGCTTCTTGAAAAGCCAGTCATGTTCGTCACGCCCGAAACGCTTGATGAGCTTGCCGCAGAGGCAGACAAGATACCCGAGCCCATTGAGGTTTCCAGGGCGCTCTCCTTCCATCCTGCTGCGAAGGATTTCGAGCCGCGCTTCCGCATCATTGACAGCAAGGATGTAAGTGGCAAATCACGCTGCACAGGCACGCTTGACGATTTTGTGGCGCACTTCCGCGACAGGTTTGAGCGCGAGAGAAAAATGCTCAAGGCACGCGTGACTGCAAACCCGATTGTCACGACAAAGACTCTCAAGGGCAGCATCAACAGCACGGTGCGCCTTGTGGCAATGGTGACTGAAAAGCGGCCGACGAAAAAGGGGAACCTGCTCATTTTTGCAGAGGACGAGGAGGGAACGACAAAAATAGTGGTGCCATCGAACGAGAAGTGCTTTGAGCAGTCAAAGTCGCTCATTCCAGATGACATAGTCGCGTTTGACGGCAAGGTTACAACGGATTTCCTGATTGCAAATGCAATCACATGGCCAGACATGCCGGTGATGCGCGAGCAGAAAACATCCGAGCGCGACGTTGCTGTAATGTACCTCTCTGACACGCATGTTGGCAGCAAGAACTTTTTGGAAAAGGAGTTTTCGCACCTGCTCTCCTGGCTAAACGGCAGGGAGGGAAGGGAGGATTTGGCAGGTAAGGTCAAATACATTGAAATTGCCGGGGACGTGGTGGACGGGATTGGAATCTACCCCTCGCAGGAAAAGGAGCTCTCCATAAAGGACATCTACAAGCAGTACCAGACATTTTGTGAGCTTATCAGCCAGCTGCCAGATTACATTACGGTAATTGTTTCACCCGGCAACCATGATGCCGTGCGGCGCGCAGAGCCGCAGCCGTGCATACCGGAAGATTTGATCAAGCAAAACAACATCAGGAGCATCGGAAGCCCGTCGTATGTTGATATAGAGGGGCTAAGGCATCTTGTGTATCATGGCACTTCGCTGGATTCCGTAATTTCAAACGTGGGCGGGCTCAATGATGGATATATGAAACCTGAGAAGCCGATGCTTGAAATATTGAAAAGAAGGCACCTATCGCCAGTGTATGGTGACAATCTAATCGTGCCGGAAAAGCGCGATTATATGGTGATTGATGACGAGCCGGACGTTGTGCACATGGGGCACGTGCACCGCAACGCGCAGATGCTTTACCGCGGGACCACGCTCATAAACTCAGGCACGTTCCAGTCGCGCACTAGCTACCAGATCAAGCTAGGGCATGTGCCCACGCCGTGCCTTGTGCCCGTGATGGAGCTTGCAACCGGAAAGATATCGCACCTGGATTTCAGCGGAGGAGTGGCTACGCAAAAGTAGGGCACGTTGCGGATGCATGAATGAAACGGGATGGGAAAAAGGAAATTCAATGGCGCATGGATGATGATGGAAATGGGCTTGGGAAAATGACAATGTTGGCGCATGCAAGATGATGAAAAATGGCAATTGAGGCATCGGATGAATACAAAAAGTACCTTGATTCGCTAAAGGCAGGGCTGGACGACTGCTATGCGAGGGCATCTGCGGCGCGCGCGCGGCTTTTTGACCCTGAGCCATATGTTGAGATAACGCCGGCAGAGGATGTCGCGGCTCGCGTTGAGAGCATTGTGGGGCCTCCCGGCATTGGGCTGATAATACGCAAGCTTGAGGAGGGCGGGGAGTCAAGGGAAACAATCGCATACAAGATTGTCAAAATGATTGTGAGGGGGGAAATAGCAAAGGGAAACCGCGAGCAATTGATTGAGCAGGCAGTGCGCACAGGAGTTGCAATTATCACGGAAGGAGTGCTTGTTGCGCCAACAGAAGGAATTGCGCGCATAATAGTTAAGCAGAATCCGGATGGCAGCGATTATGTGGCAGTTTATTTCGCAGGCCCCATACGCTCCGCAGGAGGCACTGCTGCGGCGCTTGCCGTCGTGCTTGCCGATGTTGCGCGCAGGGAATTTGGAATCGGGGATTACCGCCCAACGGATACGGAACTTGAACGTTATGTTGAGGAGATATTGCTCTATGACTCGCGCTGCGCGCGCCTGCAGTACAAGCCGCCTGAAAATGAAATAAAATATCTAATAAAGAACTGCCCGGTGTGCATAGAAGGCGATCCGACAGAAGAAGTGGAAGTTGCCGTGCACCGCGATTTGGAGCGCATGGAAACAAACCGGGTGCGTAGCGGAATCGCGCTTGTGTCATGCGAGGGCATTGCCCAGAAGGCAGCCAAAGTGCTCAAGTACACGAAAAAAATCGGGCTGGATTGGAGCTGGATAGAAACACTTGTGCACGTGGGGCCGAAAGAGGGCACGTACGAGCTTAAGCCCAACCCCACTTTCCTTGAGGATATTGTTGCGGGAAGGCCCATATTCGCATACCCGATGGCAAAAGGGGGCTTTAGGCTCCGCTATGGCAGGTGCAGGAACACCGGCATAATGGCAAAGGGCGTCCATCCCGCCACGATGGTGATTCTTGACAATTTTGTCGCAATAGGCACGCAGATGAAAGTCGAGCGGCCTGGGAAGGGGTGCGTTGCAGCGCCCTGTGACAGCATACTTGGGCCGGTTGTGAAGCTCAATGACGGCTCTGTTGTGGAAGTAACAACAGTCGCAGAAGCACAAAAAATCAAGGGGGAAGTTTCTGAAATACTTTTCCTTGGGGACATCCTGATCAGCTACGGGGATTTCCTCAAGTCAAACCACCCGCTTGTGCCAGGGGGGTATTGCGATGAGTGGTGGGATCTGCAGGCTGCAAAATGCGGCGCGAAGGGGAAAAAGGACCTGCAGGCAGGCGAGGCGTTTTCGCTTGCGCGAAAGCACGGAATTCCGCTGCACCCAAAATACACGTATTTCTGGCATGACATAACTTCTGCGCAAATAAAGGAGCTTGTGGAATGGCTTGCGACCGGCAAGCCGGCATATGACATGCTCTGGCTCAAATCATTTGACATAGAATCATCTTCTGCAAAAAGGACACTTGAGCTTCTTTGCGTGCCGCACACATGCGAGAAGGGAATTGTGAAAATATCTGCCGAGCATGCCTTTGCGCTGCTCAAATCCCTTGGCATCATGATTGACAAGAATATTTCACTTGAGAAATTCGGAAAGAATTTTGATGCAAATCTAAGCGCGCTTGAGCTTGTGTGCAAATTGTCCGGCGTGAAAATTATGGCAAAGGCGCCCACATACATAGGCGCCCGCATGGGCAGGCCTGAGAAGGCAAAGGAGCGCAAAATGGAGCCGCCGGTGCACGTGCTATTTCCCGTGGGGCTGTCTGAGAAGAACCGCTCAATTACCAAGCTGTACTCCAAGGCAAAAACATCGCAAAGCAAGGAAGGCTCAGGCATAGATGTCGAGCTTGCAAGGCTTCGCTGCGCAAGCTGCAAAAAAATAATCACATTCAACGGCTGCCAGTGCGGCGGGCGGGGATACCTTGAGAAGCACTGCAACAAATGCGGCAAGTCTGCTGTTGGAAAAGTGTGCGAAATATGCGGAGGCAAGGCACAGTATTACGAGCACCGCACAGTTGATTTGGTGGCGCTTTTTGACGAGGCGAAAAACCGCTGTGGCAACGAGCTGCACATGGAAGTCAAAGGCGTCAAGGGCATGATATCCGACACGAAAATACCTGAGAGGCTTGAGAAGGGAATCCTTCGCGCAAAGCACAAAGTCACAATGTTCCGGGATGGCACGTGCCGGTTTGACTCGACAGACGTCCCGCTCACGCACTTTAGGCCCTCGGAAATCGGAGTCAGCGTGGAGAGGGTGCGGGAACTGGGCTACACCAAGGACATACGGGGCATTCCACTCACTGATGATAATCAGGTGCTGGAGCTTCATGCGCAGGACATATTGCTTTCGGAAAATGGCATTGAGTTTTTGACAAATGTCGCCGGGTTTGTGGATGACCTGCTTGTGCTATTGTACGGGCAGAAGCCATATTACAACATAAAAGGGAAGGACGACCTTGTCGGGCAGCTTGCAGTCGGGCTCTCCCCGCACACATCGGCGGGGGTGCTGGTGCGCATAATAGGCTTCACAAAGGCGCACGTGGGGTATGCGCATCCGTATTTCCACACTGCAAAGAGGCGCAATGCGGACGGGGATGAGGATTCGATAATGCTGCTCATGGACGCGCTGCTGAATTTCTCGAAAAAATTCGTGCCCGCATCGCGAGGAGGGACAATGGACTCTCCACTCGTGCTCACCACTGCCATCATCCCAAGCGAGGTTGACGATGAGGTGCATGCCATGGACATCTGCGCAAATTACGACCTGGATTTCTATGAGGCATGCGCAAAGTTCCCGGCGCCGGGCGATGTGAAAGTTCCCATTGTGAAGCGCCTGCTTGGGAAACCTGAGCAGTATGAGGGAATGCTATTCACGCATGACACAGCATCCATAAACGAAGGAGTGCTCATGACGGCGTACGTGATGTTTGAGAGCATGCCTGAAAAGGTGGATGCGCAGCTTGCGCTTGGCTTGAAAATACGCGCGGTGGATTTGAAGGACAGTGCGGAGAGGATATTGCTTTCGCACTTCCTGCCGGATTTGTACGGGAATTTGCGCGCATTTTCTCGGCAGACATTCCGATGCGTTGACTGCGGGGAAAAATTCAGGCGCGTGCCCCTTGTCGGCAAATGCTCGGCGTGCGGGGGCAAGCTCCTGCTCACCATAAACAAGGGCGGGATTGAGAAATACCTCAACATATCAACTGAGATATGCAACAAGTACGGGCTGCCGGATTACCTGAAGCAGAGGCTTGTGCTGCTCAAAAAGGACATTGACAGCGTGTTTGAGGATGACAAGAGCAAGCAGGTCGAGCTTGCGGATTTCATGTAATTCAAGTAGAATTTTTGTGTTCTATCATCATGCACTTGTCCATGACAACCTGCATGCCTGCGCTTCTTGCAATTTGTGCCGCGTTTTCGTCAGAAATGCCGATTTGCGCCCAAAAAATATCCGGCTTGCCGAATTTGGAGCGCATTGAGGCAGCTGCTATTGCAATATCATGAAGCTCGTTGCTGGGGCGGAAGACATCTATGGCATCGATGGTTTTTGCGATGCTGGCTGGAATATCCGCCAATGATTTGTAGCATTTCTTTCCCATTATTTCATAAGCGGTTGGGTTTATTGGTATTATTTCGTATCCCTTCTCTGCGAGATATTTTGCAACGCGGTGGCTGTCCTTTGCCTCATCTTTGGACAAGCCGACAATGGCAATTGTTTGGATTTTGGCAAATATTTCCCTGAATTCTTCCATTTTGTGCGCACCTTCTCTCTTTCCTTTGGTAAAAATGCTTAATAAAAAGCGGTGTGCAAAATAGGTTTGATAAAAATGGAGATAATCAGGATACCAGCCGAGCGCGTCGCAAAGCTCATAGGAAAGGGCGGCGATTCAAAGGAGCTGCTTGAGCTGAAGCTCAAGGTTAGCATCAAGGTGACTGGTGACGGCGAGGTTGAGCTGAACGGGGAATCAGTTGATGAGTTTTTCGCAAAGGACGTCATTCGCGCCATAGGAAGGGGTTTTGAGCCCCATGTTGCGCTGCGGCTTCTTGGCGAGGATTTTGCGCTTCGGATAATAGATTTGCGCGATTATGGAAGCAAGGACCATTTCGCCAGGCTTAAGGGCCGCGTGATTGGGGAGGATGGAAGGTCCAAGGAAATCATCGAGGAGCAGACTGATTCGGTGCTTTGCATATACGGGCACACGATTTCAATCATTGCAAAGCTTGAGGACCTTGCCACTGCAAGCGAGGCGGTGTTCAAGCTGCTTGAGGGCAGCAACCATTCCACTGTTTTTGGATATTTGGAAAAGATGCATAGGAAGAAGAAAGACAGGGAATTGTTAGGCAGGACGCAATAATTTTGGCGCGCCTGCCGCTGGAAGGTAGCGTATGGGAAAGGAGCAGCCGGTCCTGCCAATATTGGAAAAGGCATGGAATGCGACAGCCAAATTGCTGCTTGGGAGCGAAATAGGGAATTTGCCTGATTTTGATGGATGGCTATCCGAGTTTCCAGAACCTATGGTTTACCGCAAGTCAGGCGTTTCCGGCAAAGATGTTGCGTATGCGGTTGGCAAATACTGCCCGGATGCAAAATGGCTCTCCTTGGATGAAGTGGACTACTCAAAAAAGTTCGAGCCGCTTTCCATAAACCAGCTCAAGGATGTTGATTCCATCATGCAGGCAGTGCAGGAAATGGTTTATTACACTGGCGGCGTGGTGCTTGGCAAGTCCGGTTTTGTGGAGAAAAGCTCCAATGTTGCTGACAGCTTTTACGTTTACAGGTGCAGCAGGGCAAGCGATTGCAAGCATATCGCGCATTCGAGCATGGTAAAGCAGTGCGAATATGTATTCGGCTCAAGCTACATGGGCAGGTCAAGGCACTGCGTGCGCGGCCTGCTGAACGCAAACTGCGCCCGCACGCTTGAGATTTGGAACGCGGACACGTCAAGTGACTGCTATTTTGGCAGCAATTTGCGCGGGTGCAACGAGGCGATGTTCTCGTTTAACCTATGGGGGAAAAGGCACGTCATTGGCAACCTTGGGCTGGAGAAGGAGAAGTATTTTGCAATAAAGAGAAAGCTGCTTGGGGAAATTGCAGGGGAATTGAAGGATAAGAAAACGTTCCCATCAATTGGGGAGCTTGTGTCCGAAGGGGCCGCGATTGTGCCAGTGATGAGGGAAAAAATTGCAGTTGAGCCAACGCAGGCAAAGAATGCCGCTCCCATTGACGGGGCGTTTGCAAAAACTACGCATCTTCTTTTTGGCAAAGCGTATTCGCCGGCTGAAAAATATGCAGCATGGCTTTCGCGGGACATGATTGTAGGGATTACAAGCGGAAAATCATCAGTCAGCGGAAAGCCTGTTTTCATGGGCGATTTCAAGCCATGCGGGCTTTACCCGGAAAACAGGCTTGTGACTTTTGATGAAAGCATGAAGATAGGGGGGATGGCAAAGGCTGGAGAGAGCGAGGCGGCAGATTTGTCGCTTGCAACCCTTCCTGCGCTTTTGGGCAAGGTCGGCTACATGACGCCGGAATTCCGCATGGGAGTGGGGGAAAACATAATCGAATGCCCGGTGTACGAGGATGCCTCCAACTGCATGCGCTGCTACGACGCCACTTTCTCAAAATATTGCGCATACTGCTTCTGGGCGCGGGACTCCGAGCATCTTTTTGGCACTTCTATGGCATTTTCCTCAAGCTTCTGCATGAAATGCTACAACTCGGTGCGCATCACACGGTGCTTTGAGGTGGACAGCTCAAGCGACTGCTCCGGCTGCTATTTTTGCCACAACTGCGAGAACGTGCATGACTCGATGTTCTGCTTCAATGTCAAGAACAAGAGATATGCAATAGGGAATGTGGAGGTCGGGCCGGAAAGGCTTGCGGCTGCGAAAAAGATGCTGCTGGAATGGATTTGCAGGCAGCTTGATGGGAAACAAGCGGTTGGGTGAGCATATTCGATGTTGGATGCTTCAAAGGGAAGAATTAGCCGCCGCAAACGACTGCGAGGTTTGTTGCGCCAAATTGGCTCAGTTTCGTGAAGTTCGGCTTGTCATACGTGAATCTCACCATGATTTGCTTTAGCTCTCCGGAGTTGCACGAGCCAAGCCCGCTCATGCTGTGCTCGAATATTTGGTGGGGCGAGAGATGCGGGTATGAGTTGAATTCGATGATATTGCCGCTTGCCGAGCCAAAATAGCGCATATCTACTTTCCGGAGCGTGATGTCCTCGAAGCCGTTGTTCTGGATAGTGTATGTTAGCGTGCCATCTGTTGAGAGATTTGCATGCGTGATGCCAAGCGGCTGCGCGGCTGCCCAATATGATGCGCTGTGCATGGGAAGCGCACTTGGGTAGGCGCCCGATGATGTCATTGACATGAAAGGCAGCATGGCAATGAAAATCGACCCAAGTGCCGCCATGCCGCATGCGAACACAACGACGCTGATAAGGGCTGATGCGCCGATTATCGCAATTAGAGCATAGAGCAGGAACTTTTCAGTGCTTTTTTTCATAAGAACAATATGCCCGGGGCAGAATAAAAGGATTGTTATGGGCTGCTAATTCGCAAGCGCGCGGCGTGCAAGCGGAAAGCGCTGCCTTGCCGGCTCCAGATGCCCATTTGCTGCCTTGAGCGAGTTGAGCCTTCTTTGTTTTTGCATTTCCAATATTGCATCGCGTGTTCCATTTCTTGCTGCAAGCAGCGGCGGAATCGGCTTTGTTTGCGCCTGCTGCTTTCTTGGAAGCGGCACTGCGGGAATTTTTCCAGGGATTGCAAATTGTTCCCGCGTCTGCATGAATGGGAATGATGCAGGCAGATGGAGCTCTGCATACTGGCTTTCGGAAAGAGGCGCTGCAACAATTGCCTTGTGCTGGTACACGGCATCAAGAATAATTGTTGAAAGGGCAGCTAATGTGCCTGCAATCATCCCGCGGTAGGTGCCTTTGAGCCTGCTTGGGG
Organism: archaeon; assembly: GCA_020056305.1. Lineage (GTDB taxonomy): Archaea > Micrarchaeota > Micrarchaeia > Anstonellales > Anstonellaceae > JAGVIA01. Next base: position 21,916 of record JAGVIA010000078.1, read on the forward strand.
GCTTCCGCCCAGGCGCGTATGAGCATTTCCCGGCAACGCACGGGCTCAAAGAGCCAAATACTATGAAAAATCCCGTAAAAAGCGCAGTGCCGATCCACGTTGCAGCTTCACCGAATGATTTGGAAAAGAACGCACCCCTTGCAGACATTAGTGCGAATGCAGGCAGCGGCGCATACAGCTCTGGCATTTGCTGCCATACCGCACGCGGGATGTCGCGCAGCCTTGCGACTGGTTTTGCATTTGCCTCTTCCATGATTTTATTTTTGCAGCCAAAGAATAAATTGCCTTGTTTTTCCGAACCTTATTTATATCTTGCCCCCATTAACGAAAATGCGACCAGAAAGCTCAGGGGTAATTGAATGGATGTCTCTACGGAAAAGATTTTCACCCAGTTCAAGGAGCACTCTGTTGCGGAATTCTTCAAGAAGAACAGGCAGATGCTCGGATTTTCAGGGAAAGTGCGCTCGCTCACTACAATCATACACGAATATGTCACTAACTCCCTTGACGCGTGCGAGGAGGGCGGCATATTCCCAGAAATCACAGTGGAAGTAAAAGAGATCGAAGAGGACAAATACTGGGTGCGCTCATCTGACAACGGGCCGGGAATTCCGCAAAAGCACATCGGAAAGGCGCTGGGCATGATGCTTGCTGGCACAAAATTCCACAGGTATGTGCAACAGAGGGGGCAGCAGGGGATTGGCGCCTCGGGCAGCACCATGTTTGCGCAAATCACCACGGGCAAGCCCATCAAGTTCGACTCTTATTATGACAAGAAGCGCGTGCATGGCGAGCTCTCCGTTGATTTCCAGAAGAATGAGCCGCTGATGCGCAACGCAGTTGTTGAGGAGACTGATGGAAGCAGGCATGGGCTTATCGTGGAAGGGGAATTTGCAGAAGTGAAATATGACAGGAGCAGCTTCTCGGTGTATGAGTACATAAAGAGGACCGCGCTTGTGAACCCGCATGCCGCAATCACGCTAATCGAGCCGACAGGAGAGAAAATAACCTTCCCGCGCTCTGTTGACATGCTTCCGCCAAAGCCGCGCGAAATCCGGCCGCACCCCCTTGGCATCACGACAAACGACCTGATGGAATTCATAAGAAGCGACAAGGAAAGCCGGAAAATTGGCAGCTCGCTCCAGAACATATTCTCGCGAATGTCAGCAGGCAAGGTTGCGGAGCTTGCCGCACTGTGCCCGGGCGTTGATTTTGAAAGGGCGCCAAAGGATTTGCAGTGGGCAGATGCCGAGAAAATAGTGAAGGCGATACATTCCGGCAAGGACAAGATAAGCTGGATTGCGCCGGAAACCGATGCCATTGTGCCGATTGGCAAGGATCAGGTGGAAAAGTCAATGCGCAGCATCCTTGCGCCGGAATTCATGGCAATAACCGAGAGGAAGCCCAAGATATACAAGGGCGGCGTGCCGTTCGTTGTGGAGGCGGCGCTTGCATGGGGCGGCAACTGCGGAAGGCCGGTTGCGGACGGGCACAATTCGGATATAATGCGATTTGCAAACAGGGCGCCACTGCTCTTTGATGCCGGAGGATGCGCAATCACCGAGGCGATAAAGAGCGTCGAGTGGAAGAGATATGGCATCCGGGACTTTGAGAATGAGAAAATCACCGTGCTTGTTAATTTGTCATCAGTGCACGTGCCATATACCGGCGCGGGAAAACAGGCTGTCGCAACAGAAGAGGAAGTAGTGGATGAAGTGAAGATGGCGGTCATGGAGGCTGCGCGCGACCTGCAACGCTATTTGCATGGCATGACAAGGGAGCGCGTGCGCGTGGAGCGCAAAAAGGCGATTATGCGGTATCTCAAGCAATTGTCTGCGGATTTGGCAGAGCTTGCAGGCGGCAAGGCAAAGGCTGCTGATCTTGAGAAGAAGCTGCTGCACCTCATAGAGACAAAGTATGCCGGCAAGATTGAGGAGGACGAGTCAGGAGATGCAAATATTGAGGAAGAGATTTCGGCAGAAGAGGAAAAGGTTGACGAGTGATATGGCATGACAGAAGTAGCATGAGAGGAAGAATTGCCCGGAATGAAACGCATTTGATGTCACAAGGTGCGGCGGACCTGCTTTGGGCAGGCATCAGCATCGTCCAAAGGACGATGTCTGATGCATTTTGCGTAAGCAAAATGCACATGCCGCGCAGACAAATAAGGAAAATTGGTGCGGCATGGCCGCGCCTTATGAGTGATTTTTATGGCAGAAAAAGCGGAAAAAAAGCTTGAGGATTTCGGCAGGGACATGATAAGCGAGATTGACAAGGATCTCTCGCCTACTTTCAAGACGCTTGCGCGCACAAAGAGCAACGTGATCTTTGACGAGAGCATGGGCTATATCCGGCTTGGCAACAAGGTGGAGGAGCGCACTTTTGTAAACGTGGGGCAGGCACGCAAATTCATGCAGACAATCGCGATTGCAAACAAGTGCAAGAAGTTCCTCAGGGAGAATTCGCACACGAGCATCCGTGGCCTTTACTACCAGCTCAAGTTCTCCCTTGGAGAGACACTCGATGAGGATTTGTTCTCCGAGCAGTCCGAGAGCAATCCGCTTATTGAGGATTTGGAAGTCGCGCTCTCCCTAAAGCGCGAGGACCTGAATTTGAACACGGACCGGAAGGGAGTGGTTGCAGGGCCGCTTGTGCTCCGGGACAGGTTCGGAGGCAGCGAGGATATTATTGACTGCACAAAGCAGGGGCGCAGCGGCTGGATGATTCCGTCCGATGTTGACAATGGAATGGATTTCAAGAGCGTGGATGCTGACTACGTTCTCGTAGTGGAAAAGGACGCCATGTGGCAGAGGCTGAATGAGGACAAGTTCTGGAAAAAGGAGAATTGCATTCTCATTACGCCAAAGGGGCAATCTTCTCGCGGCTGCAGGCGGCTGATTCGGAAGCTTGCGGACAGGAAACTGCCAGTATACTGCTTCACTGATTGTGATGCGTGGGGCTGGTACATCTACTGGGCAATCAAGACTGGCAGCATAAACCTCGCATACCTTGCAAATGATATTGCCATACCAGAGGCAAAATTCATTGGCGTGACAATGCAGGACATAAAGGATTATGATTTCCTTGGGAAGCTTACAATAAATGCAAAAGAGGTAGACATCAAGCGAGCTGAAGAAATGCTTGGGTATGAGTGGATATCGCGCAGCAAAGGCTGGGTCAATGAGCTAAAGACGGTGCTCAAGACAAAGAAGAAGATTGAGCAGGATGCCTTGCAGGGCCCCAGGCTGTCTTTTGTCGGCGAATATTTGAAAGAGAAGATATCGAAGAAGAAGTTCCTGGTCTAAGATAGCTGAATTTGCATTTTGCAAGCTGCACATATTTCTGAAGAAGTTGGCTCGCCGCATTTTCCGCATTTTTTCAAAGGCGGCATTTTTGCCATTTCCCCCTTTGCACCTGCTTCAATGAGCCCCTTTAGCGAAAGATAGCTGTTGAAGATTCGGAATTTTGTGCCAGGGTATTTTTCCTCCATTTCATTTATCATGGCGCGCACGTGCTGCCTGAGAGCTTCGTGCGCATAGGGGCATTCCTGGAAA
>JAGVIA010000057.1 GCA_020056305.1 archaeon
TGGGATGAAAAATGAGAAATGGAGACGGGTGCTGGTTTGATGGTTGGGCTGGGAGGTTTTCGAGGTGGGGTTATGCTTTAAATTTGCAACAGCCTAGTTCAACTACAACACTGACAACTATTATGCTAGGGGCAGGCTTGACCGCGATGTGGCGCTTCCGGCAGGCACGCTCATTTCATGGGGCTCGTACCGGCTTCCGGCACCCACATACACATACTATCCAAACGGCACTGTGCTCACTTCCGATACTACGATGCTCAACCAGAGCGAGTTCTGGAACTACAGCTTGCCGTGGGGCGGCTACAGCTCTGACATGGTGCGCGAGGGGCTTGCTGCCACGATGGGAGAGACAGGCGAGCCTTATGCCGCCACAATGCCGGAAGTGAACGTGATGTTCCCGCGCTATTACCAAGGTTACAATTATGCTGACTCGTTCTACTCCTCAAGCTTCAGGGGGAGATGGCACGAGCTTTACATGGGCGACCCGAAGGGAAGGCTGCGCTGAAGAAAATGGTGATGGGATGAAATCAAAATACGTTTTTGCAATCATTGCTGTTCTTGCTCTTGCTGCCGTTTCCTTTGCTGACATCGGACCGAAGCATGGCAGGTACGAAGACCCTGGTTACTTCGCCTTTTACGAGGATTTTTTGGGCGCTGCGCTGCTCACTGTTTGCATCGAGCTTGCCGTTGTTGGCGCATACATATTATACATGGGCAAGAAGAAGCCGGAGATTGCAAAAAATGCAAAGGCATTGCTTGCGGCAGTATTTGTCGGAAATATTATTTCACTTCCATTAGTCTATCTTGTCAGCGGCGTGTTGAGCGGAGTTTGCCTTTTTGCAATGCTTTTTGCCGAAGGCATGGCAGTCGCCATCGAAGCCGCGGTGGTATTCGTGCTGCTTGACGGCAGGTGGGCAAAAAAGAGGGTGCTTTCTTTCGAAGAGGCGCTTGTGCTTAGCATACTCATCAATGCGGCAAGCTATGGAGCCGGGCTGCTGCTGGGAAGGTATTACTTGTTTTAGCAAAGCGCCGCGGATAACATTGCTCACGTTAATAAATATCCCGCCCGTTCTATTTTCCGATGAGGGGGGCATCAAGCTCAGAATACGCATTCGTCCTTGCCGCAGTTTTCATAATAGCGATAGTGGCAGCCTCCCTTCTTGGCGCTTACCCCGAAGTGGGCGGGGATGTGAAGAAAACACAAACCGAAACCTACTGGAAGTCATCGCGCCCAATTAGCATAATCGAATCCAAAGTTGGCGTTGGCGGCATGGAAATCGTGCTGCAGAACTCCGAGGCAGAAGAGATTACAGTCACAGAAGTGATCATCAACCGTGAGGGGACATACTACTCCTATCCAATTGTAAGCTATCCGGAGGGCGTGAAACTGCAGCCCGGAGAGAGAAAAACCGTCACAATCGATTTGAATTCCGGCAGGCGCGCAGATATGGCAGGCGAGGCGCCTTTCCTGCTAACAATACTTTTGCAGGCATCAGGCGATATTCCGGCATGCATGCCTGGCGAAACAATCACAATTAGAATAATTATAGTGTACCGGACTGCAAGCGGTACAATGGGAAGTGTGGGGGGAAGAAGCGGCTCTGACCTCATCGCAGTATGCAGCGGCGAGCGGATTTGCGCAATGTGCGGCATAATCAGCTGCTGCCTGCCCCAGGCATGCGTGAACAATCAGTGCTTGCTGCCGGGAAGCGGCAACTGCAACAATAACGGGATATGCGATTCTGGCGAAACATGCGCAGGCTGCCCGAATGACAACTGCTGCACTGCTGCTTGCGGGGGTAAAGGCTGCGGCAATGATGAGGAGTGCTGCAGCGGATTTGCATGCATGGGAGGAGTGTGCGCAAAATGCGGCTTTGGCGCAGACAAGTGCAGCTGGGACACTGATTGCTGCCAATCCCCATCCGAGCAGATTTGCGCTTATTCGGAAGAAGACGCCGATTTCACCTGCCAATCTTGCACTGGCGTTTGGAAGGAATGCACAGGCATCGGAAGGGAATGCTGCAGTAGCTTATCATGCGTTGAGGGCATGTGCGTGCCTTTGCAGCCCGGCTGCCTTCAAAATGGCGAGGAGTGCATGGATGATGCAAAGTGCTGCCAGGCGCCTTACCCGCAGACTTGCCAGAAAACAGAAGAAGGAAACTTCTGCACTCTTGCATGCGGGCTGCTGGGAGACGAATGCACTGATGGCGCAAAATGCTGCGAGCCGCTTTCATGTGTTTATACTGTGATTCCAGAAAAGGCAACGCGCTGCTACCCGACATTTTTCGCATGCAGAAAAGAGAAGGAAAAATGCGTTGCAGACACGGACTGCTGCCAGGACCCTTCCAAGCTCTCGTGCATCGATGGCATGTGCACGGCAGCATGTGCAAAACTTGGAGGGGAGTGCGAGAGGCAAAAGGATTGCTGCACTGGCCTTTCCTGCACTGACAAGAAGCTTGCAATCCTGCCAGTGACAATAGGCGTAAGCGGCGCAGGGGCGCAAAGTGCAATATCCGCATCAGCGCTCACCAACTCAACCAACGGCACCAACCTCACAATTGCCACATGCGAGAAAGTAACGTGCACACTTCCGCTCAAAGCCTGCAAGAAGGATGCGGACTGCTGCATCGGCAAATGCGAAAAGGGCGGCTATTGCGAGGCTGAAAAATTCCCGGACCTTGTGCCATCGCTTGGGTTCTTCGTGCGCATGCCAGCAGGCGCATCCAACAATAGCAGCAATGAGAGCAACTTTTCTACAGCAGTATATGGCGGAGAGCCGCCGGCGCTTGAGGAAGAGGAATATTGCGGCAGCGTGCAGGCAATTGCAAATGGCGCTTTCTCCATTTTCAATGACACAAATGGCACGAATTCAACTGGCTTTGCGTATCAGGTGATTTTGCGCATAACAAACATGGGCAATGCAAAGGCAGGCGCATCAGTTGCGCGGCTTGCGTGGCTGCCAAGGGAGTGTGCAGGCGGGGCATGCGATGTGAGCGAGCAGTATTTCCCAGTGGAGGAAATCATCGCAGGGCAGTACGCCGAATTCGTCTCGCCGTTCTCATGCGATGATGCCGCCATGATAGGGCTTGAGGCAGACTATAATCTGGAGCTTGACGAATCGCAGAAAGGCAACAATTACGTCGAGCTTCCATTGCCCTGCCCGGTTTGCAGCGAAGTGAGCCAGTATTGCTTTGATGTTGAGCAGCAGGCATGCTGCAACAATCTTGCGTGCCAGTATGCATGCGCACCAAAAACAGGATGCTTCCTGGTTGATGCAGGGGAGCTGGAAAATAGCGGGCGGGAAAAGGCAAACGCATTACTTGGCGGCCCGCGCGTATACAACAAGGACGAGGGCAGGCATGTTGGCGTGCTCTCGGAGCACCCGCGCATCAAGATAACCGCTGACATGATACCGGAGATTTCAGGGCGGATAAATGCAAGCGCCGCAGGCTCGATAACAAGGAACGACTTTGAGTTCCTCGTATCAGAATGGAACGCGCAGACAAACGGCATGCGAAGCGCAGGCTGCAGCATGGCATCGGCAGACCAATCCGCATGGAGGGCGGTGTTTTTCAACGGGGACCTCACCGTGCCGGGGTGCAGCTTAAGCGTGATCGACAGCGGCATATTCCTGTATTGGATGACGGGGAATGGGACGTACCTTAACCGCTCGAAATTCGCGTTTGCAAACCTGACGCGCATGTTTGCATGCTACAATGCAACCTCGTGCGACGGCATGCCGTGGAACTATCCCGTAGAGGGCGATGAGAACAGCGTGCTTATACCGCGCGACGATTTGGAGCGCTTCTACTCCGCCACGGCAGGTGGCGCCGGGATAAGTTACGACTGGATATACAATTACCTGTCTGATGAGGAGCGCGCAAACTTCACCGAAGCGTATGCGCGCTTTGTCACATACCACTTTTGGTTTGGCACCTGGCCTGGCGGGAATGAGAATTTCGTGCGCGACAATGAAGCTGCTGTGTTCAGCCATTCAATTGACATAAATTCCGGCGCATACCCTGCGCTTTTGTCCCTTGCGTATGACCCGAGCCTGAATGCAACGGATGCAGATACCGTGCTTGACCAGCTTGACATTGTGCGCGACCGCATGCACGAGTTCTACAGGATATACAATTACACAGGCTCTGACAACGGCGGCTGGAACTGGGGCACGTACTACGGATTCGGCGGCAACAGGCAGATGAGCCCGGCAATATACGCCACCACTGCAACTGACGAGGATTGGTTTGCACTAAACCCCTGGCTGCAGCTGAACGTCATAAACCAGCACGCGTATCTTCTGCGCCCGGACATGATAATGACAACATGGGGCGACGGGCAGGTGCCGCTTTTTGCGCCCACTGGCCTATACGGAGTTGCCAGGTATGGCATTCCCCCTTACAACGAATATGCAAACTGGTTCATCGCAACCCGCCAGATATTTTTCGAAAAACAATACCGCTGGTACAACATCCCAAGCCAGCTCATCCACTTTGACGAGGCTGCGCCAAGGCGCGACTTTTCAGAGATGCCAACCGACTGGATTACACGGAGGTCTGGCACCCTAGCATCGCGCTCTGCATGGGGCAACCTGTCGCTTCCGGCAACGCCGAGGGACGCATGGCACGTATACGGTTCCGACATAATGAACAGCATCAGCACGCTAAGGGGCAATCAGAATTCCACTTACCTAACATTCTCCACCAACCCGCGCCAGCGCTCAGGGCACCTGCACCGGGATGAAAATTCATTCAGCCTGTATTACAAGGGAGACTTGATACTTGACAGCGGCACGTACAACGCAGGGTATGGAGGGGAGCATTGGGGAAACTATTACCAGAGCACTGTCGCGCACAACACGATAACGGTATATGACCCCAACGAGGTGTTCTACAACGGCGAAGGGGGGCAGCTCATGTGGGATGACGACGGCGTCGCAACCCCGGTTGCAAATGACGGCGGGCAGATGATGTTTGGGAGGATGTTCACTTACAACGATTTGGTGAACGACCCTGCGCACGTGTCTGGCGCAATGCCGCGCTATGAGGCTGCAAATGAATACATGTATGTGGTTGGCGATGCGACAAAAAGCTACAACTCAAGCAAGCTTTCCAACTTCACGCGCGAGCTTGTGTTCTTCAAGCCCAACTTAGTGCTTATTTTTGACAGGGTGAATGCCACAAGCCCGAATTTCAAGAAGAGCTTCCTTTTGCACTTCCAGAACGAGCCTTCCATTTTTGGAGGCACCCAGACGCAGAACATAGGAGGGCACATCGTAAGCTACCAGAATGCAAGCTATGTGCGGCAGGATGCGGATGGCGGCAGGGTTTATGCAGTCACATTGCTTCCCGAAGAGCCGAATATCACGAAGATTGGAGGGACCGGATATGAGTATTGGGTGGATGGCAGGAATTACCCGGATGGCGATACGCCAGAGGCATGGGAAAGGCGCGGCAGGTGGCGCACGGAAGTAAGCCCCCACAGTGCCGTCGAACTTCGACAACTTCCTGCATGCCATTTATGTTGCAGACGCATGGGCAATACCGCCCATCTCGACGCAATTGCTCGAATCAGATGATGGAAGCGCAAAGGGCGTGCGCGCAAACGATTACATTGCGGTGTTCTCGGCATATGGGCGCGACCTTGACACGGCAAGCCTGCGGCAGTTTGTCCACACTGGCTCGGCAAAATTCCTGTTCGCCGACCTAAAGCCAAGCACCATATACAATGTGAGCGTGCAAAGCTGCGGGCCTGCGGAAGTCACAAGGCTCATGTCATCAACGCAGGGCACGATTTACTTCGAATCGGAGCTTTGCGGCCCGTCTCTTGTGGTTGTTAGCACCGGGCCGCTTGGCAGCAGCGGGGACGCAATTGAGTCATTTGAGATGCTCCACGGCGGGAAATTCACGGGCAGTTACGGCTGGCGCGACCTTGCGCTTGGCGGGCCGGATTATTACCCTGCAACAAACTGGGGCTCAAACTACTCCATAAACTTCACAAGCGATGCGCTAGGTTCTGCCACTGTCACGGTGAGCGCAAAGAAGGTATCTCAGTGCTTTAGCGGCAACCCGAACCCCTCGCTCTGGTTTGGCATAGACGGGCAGGGGGCGGAATATGAGATAACAAATGATTACAGCGGGGACTGGGAGAATTACAGCATCACAACAGGTGTGCTGCCAGCTGGGCGGCATGCGATAAACTTCACATTCGTCCCGCGTGGCTGCACCTCGGTTGGAGGCGGACACAGAGTGGTCATTCACAGCGTTGCGCTTGGCGGGCCGTTCAACATTACGCCAATTGCAAGTGCGGACTTCTCGCAGGACAAGAAGGCGATCGGGCTCGAATACGGCTTCAACGGCAAGGATGAGACATATTGGGAGTCGCAGGAGATACAGAAGCGCTACCGCGACTCAAACACAAATATCATGAGGATACGCGTGCACTCATTTGGCAGGGCATTCTGGCCGAACCCATCTGACCCGAATTCCACGTACTACACATGGCAGCCGGGCAGGGATAATGGAAGGTATAACACCGAGCCTTACAACTGGAGCGGCCTGGGGTATTACAATTACACGAACTTGGAGCGGAACGTTAAAACATTCCTCCTTAACATAAGCGCGCGCGGCAACATTGTGTACGTAAATATGGAGGGGGACAACTTAGGCATATGCCCCAGTGAGATGATGGTGCCAAGGACCGGCAGGTGCGGTGGCACGTATTATGTCCCGCGCAACTTCACAGAGTGCTCGGACTACCTTGCGAATGTCGTCGGCCACTTTTACGATATCTGCACGAACGGCACGTGGGACTTCTGCGGCGACTTTTCGGACTGGTACTGGAGCATAGGCAACGAGCCTGATGGCAAGGAGCAGTGCGCGGGCGTTAACAGGCCGAACCCGTGGGCGGAATTCAACTCCACCTTGCCTGAGAGCTACATCAATTTCTTCAATGAGGCATACGCCACGATAAAGGCGCGCGCGCCTGATGCGATGGTGGGGGGATGGGAATCAGCCGGCATAATGGCGGACGATTCAATCCCGCAGCTGCCAAACTTCCTAAACCGCACGGATGCGGATTTCGTGACGCTGCATGATTACGACGACAACACTTACTACTATGGATACCTTGTGCCAAACTGGGCCGAGCAGAAGATGCTCCAGTACAGGGGGCAAACAGTGCCGCTTTTCGCATACGGCGAGTATAACATGGGGCTTGCAGACGAGGACCCTGCACTTGGCGGGCACCCAAGGCTTTACAGCCCGCAATTCGACCCGAACATCGGCGACTTTGGCGCGATGTGGGAAGGCTCGATGCTCCACTGGCTCACGCTCACAAACGCGACTGCGGAGACGCACTTTGAGGGAAACGGCTGGCCTTACGGCTCGCGCAACAGGAGATACTGCTACGACGGCGGCGATTCGCATGATGAGAGCATGGTTTATGTATACTGCTATGGAATGTGGTCAGGCCTTGAGTGGGACAATTATTCCATCACGCCGATGTACACAATCCGCAAGCTGTTCACA
>JAGVIA010000089.1 GCA_020056305.1 archaeon
GGTGAAATTGAGCCTCAAATTTGGCGCTAAGCGCCAAATGTCAAATGGCGTTGGGGCAAAAATCAGCGGAAGCTCTGCGAAAGTGGCGAGGTTAAGTATCTACATAAGTTGTGAATCCTGTGATCACTCCCTCCTCCCTAAGCCTTCTTATCCTGTATCTCACAGATTCCTTGGACTTCCCGACCATTTTCGCAAGCCTAGTCTCGGGAATCCTGCAATTGGCGTCAAGCTCGTATATTATTCTGTTATCAACTTCGTCTAAAGTGTATGCCATATTACTCAATTGCAGGGAAAATATTTAAACTAACCCACTTTTTTACTAAAAATTGCCATGAACTCTAATATGCACACCCTGCGCCACAATATCACTGAGGTGGATGGATTGGAGCTTGAAGAGCTGGTGGCCTGGGCATACAAGACCAACAAAAAGGACTTGATCCCGGAGAAATCAGCATCAGACATCGCAGCAGGATGGAAGCGGACATTGGAATAGGCACTGGCGCCTTTTCATGGCGTCAACATTTAGGTTCCAGTAACAGGAAAGCAGGCGGCAGGCAGCATGTGAAATTTCATAAGATTAACCGATAGAGGTGAACGAAATGGGAGCCATTGAAATAAACCAGCGAAGGGGGAAGCATTTCGAGCGAATCGGGCTTGGCATTGCCAAGTCCGGCGAAACCACCTACGCGGCGGAGCTCCTCGAGCAGTCAATCATCTACTACCGCGAGGCAAAGTCGGAGGGCGACGCCGTGCGCGTTGAAAAAATCCTTACAGACGTGAAAACGAACGCCCTGGGCACGATTGCGCTTATCCGCTCGGGCCCGGCCCTTGGCTAGGCGCGCATAGTGCATTTCCTTCTTTTTCCCAGTCTTTTTGCCGATTCAAAACCATTTTAAAGCTCCACGACGTATAACGTGTCTCAATCTTCTATTAATTGGAGAGTGATTTAGATGATAGTAGTTATCTCTGACCCTAAGAGCGGCAAGTCTTACCAGGGCGAAGTGCCAAAAGGCAACGAAGGATCGCTTGTCGGAAAGAAGCTTGGCGACTCGATTGACGGGGGCATCCTGGGCGCTGACGGATACAAGCTCCAGATCACCGGCGGCTCTGACGTCTCCGGCTTTCCCATGCGCATGGACGTCGAGGGCGCAGCCAGAAAAGAAGTCATACTCTCGTCAGGCACAGGAATCCGCAGTGCGGGCAAGGGCACGCGCGCCAAGCGCACAATACGGGGCAGCATAATCTCGGACCAGATAGTGCAGATCAATGCAAAGGTGCTTGAGGGAAGCGGCAAGCCATTGGAAGAGCTTTTCCCAAAAAAAGATGGCGAGAAGAAGAAATAACCGGGGTTTTTTGATTGCAAGCTGAGGTAAACATTGGGATGGTGGGCCATGTCGACCATGGCAAGACAAGCCTTACGCGCGCGCTCACCGGCAAATGGACTGACACGCACAGCGAGGAGCTAAAGCGCGGCATCACGATAAAAATCGGCTATGCGGATTTTTCTGTTTTCAAAGACAGTGACGGCGTACTTTACCCAGAGGCACAGGTTCCAAAGGGCAATGATGCGAAATTCTTGCGCAGGATATCCCTTCTTGACGCGCCCGGGCACGAAACCCTGATGACCACAACCATTGCAGCATCAAGCATACTTGACGGCGCAATACTTGTAATTGCTGCAAACGAGCCCTGCCCGCAGCCGCAGACACTTGAGCACCTGATGGTGCTTGACATCCTTGGCATCAAGAATGTCGTTGTGGTGCAGAACAAAATCGACTTAGTGACGCAGGAAAAGGCAATGGAGAATTATCATCAGATAAAAAAATTCCTCGAAGGCTCAACAGCGCACCATGCGCCAATCATCCCGATTTCTGCAAACTACAGCACGAACCTTGATGCCCTGATGTCTGCAATTGATGAGCACATTCCCACTCCAAAGCGCGACACTGCCGCGCCGGCGAGAATGTATGTCGCGCGCTCTTTTGATGTCAACAAGCCAGGCACGAAAATAGAGAAGCTGCTTGGCGGTGTTGTCGGCGGCTCGCTCATTTCCGGTGTGCTAAAGACGGGAGATGAAATAGAGCTTAGGCCAGGCATTCCCAAGCGCACAAAGGACAAGGAATTGCTTTTGCCCATGGTGCTCACAGTCTCAAAACTCATGTGCGGCTCCGAGGAGCTAAAAGAAGCAAAGCCCGGCGGCCTTATCAGCATTTCCACAACACTTGACCCATCGCTCTCAAAAAGCGACCATCTTGTCGGCAATTTGGTTGGAAAGCCAGGCTCGCTGCCTCCGGTGCTCTCCGAGATTGAGCTTGAATACACGCTTCTAAAACGCGAGGGTTTTGACAACCCGCCGCTCCGGCTCGCAGAGCCCATTGTCATTTCCATTGGCACTTCCACTGGCATCGGTGTCATTGCAAAGCTCAAGTCGGGCCGCATGGAGCTTAAGCTCAAGCGCGGCATCTGCGCAGAGCCAAAGGCAAAAGTCGCAGTCTCAAGGCGCATCGGGCAGCGCTGGCGCCTGGCAGGCTGGGGCCTAGTAAGATGATTTTATGCAGCGCGTAGGTTTGTGCTCATTGTGCGGAAAAATAGCAGCCAAGACTTGCAAGATGTGCGGACTGCCGTATTGCAATTCCTGCATGAAAGGCGCTGCGTGCAAAAATTGTGCCGGCGGCATAAGCTAGCGAATAATACTGCACTCTTCTTTCTTGCGCATGCTGCTTCTTTATTTTTTCCTTCTTCCTCTCACAGCTTCAAGAAGTACTCATGAAACTTCGTAGTAGTAAGCTCAGGATGGAATGTCGTGGCAAGCAGGTGCTGGCTTCCCCTCTTTTGATATACTGCCGCAGGCATCCTCTCAAATTTCGCAAGCACTGACACGCTCTTTCCAACATCCAAAATGGTTGGCGGGCGTATGAATATCACGTCAAGCGTACCGAATTTCGTAGTTTCCAGCTTTGTCTCAAATGAAGCGCGCACCTGGCTCCCAAACGTGTTCCTGTGAAGCGAAACATCAAGCAGCCCAAGGTGCGATGTCTCCTCGAATCCTGATTCAATCGCCCTTGCAAGCAAAATAAGCCCTGCGCACGTGCCGAATATTTTGCGTATCTTCCTTATCCCGTCCGCCATGCCCGCATCCTCAATGAGCTTTCCCTGCGCAGTGCTCTCCCCGCCCGGCAGCACGATTCCGTCAAGGTCTGCCAAATCCTCCTTCTTTCTCACTTCGCAAACCTCGACAGTCATCTTGAGCTTTTTTGCAGCCTCGCCAAGTGCGTATACATGCTCGGCTGAGCCGCCCTGCAATGCAAGAACCCCGATTCTTTTCATTTAGATTCCCCTGTTTGCAAACTTCTGCTTCTCATCCATGCTTCGAACATCCAAGCTCTGCATCGGCTCTCCGAGCCCCTCACTCATTTTTGCCAAGTAAGCCGGGTCATTGTAATGCGATACTGAGCGCACAATCGCCTCTGCGCGCCTCTCAGGGTCTGATGATTTGAAAATTCCAGAACCCACAAACACGCCGTCGCATCCAAGTTGCATGCAAAGTGCCGCATCAGCGGGCGTCGCAATGCCTCCTGCAGCAAAATTCACAACAGGCAATCTACCAAGCTCAAGTGTCCTGTTCAAAAGCTCCTCAGGCACGCGCATCTCTTTTGCAGCGCGCGTTACTTCCGCTCCCCGGGCGCCGGATGACAGCATTGCAATCTCGTCATTCACCGCGCGAATATGGCCCACAGCCTCGACAATATTGCCCGTGCCCGCCTCTCCCTTTGTGCGTATCATCGCCGCGCCCTCTGCAACTCTTCGCAGCGCCTCGCCAAGGTTCCGGCAGCCGCACACGAATGGCACTGCAAAATCCCACTTGTTCACGTGGTGCTCCTCGTCTGCCGGAGTTAGCACCTCGCTCTCATCAACATAATCAACACCAAGTGATTCCAGCACCTGCGCCTCGGCAAAATGCCCAATCCTGCATTTTGCCATCACCGGAATGCTCACTGCCCCAAGAATCTCTTTGACAATGCGCGGGTCAGCCATCCTTGCAACCCCGCCATCCCTTCTTATGTCTGCAGGAACGCGCTCCAATGCCATTACTGCGACAGCGCCCGCATCCTCGGCGATTTTCGCCTGCTGCGAATTGACGACATCCATTATGACGCCGCCCTTTAGCATCTGGGCAAGGCCTGCCTTGACTGCAAAACTCCCGTATGCCTTTGAAGCCATGGGATGCTAATGCATGCGGCAGTTAAAAAAGATAATTGTGCGCAAATGCTGCGTATTGTCCAAATGCCCATGCCTTCAGCTATGCTGGCAGTTGAAAATCACGCTGGATGCAGCAAAAAGGTCCAAATATTTGAAAAAAACTCATCCATGGCATCTATGCCCATGGCACCGGCTATTGTTGGCGCAGGCGATTTAGTGTCTGTTTTTTCCTTCGCAGGGATTGGAACTGTTGTTTCAACTGCAGGTTTTACTGGGCTTGAAACGACTGTTTCGACTTCAGATTTTACCGGACTGGGAACTTTGGATTTTTCTTCCACATTTGTCGGGCTGGCAGGCTCGATTGGTGCCGACCAGACTTTTGTCAGCCGCCACCTTGAGCCGCTTGTTGCAGGGGCATACGACTCTCCGCCAGCCTGCGCAGAATCAATCTGGCTTTCGAAATAACGGTGGGCAACTTTCGTCCGCACATTATTCATTTCATTCAGTTCGAAATTCATATCATAGTAGTCCGCTGTTGCGGTAATCGGGATGTTCATACTCGGCAGGTCAGGGGAATAATAAAATGTATATGGATTGTATGATACTGTTTCACCCGGGGCAAGAGCCGGCGCGCCTCCCTGTGCAGTCTCAATATTGCCTATGGCCAGGGTTGTTGCGGATTCCAGTGACGTGTAATTGCCAATGTTTGAGACATTAACTAAAATGGTGTAGTTCCAGCCCGGCCTCATTGTGGTCGGCACGACGAGCGCTGACACTGCCAAGTCTGGAAGAAGAGGCGAATCATTATTGCCTAGGCTAGACATGCTAAACGTTTCATCGAACCATGGCGCAGCTGGGGCATAGCCGTGTGCGATGGAACCCCCCTCAGTCATGAAAGATGGAATATAACCAGTCGCCTGGCTCTGGTTCCTTTCCCTATACCAAATCCGGCTGTCCGCGCGGTTATACGGCGGTGGCAGAAGCGTGAACCATTCAAATCCAAATTCGGTACGGCGGGTAACATTTGTCACAAGAGGCACCCTCATTAGCACCGAAGCAGGCGGATTGCCTGCCAAGTGCTCTTCAATTACTAATTCACGGTTGTAACCAGAAGGCGGCGAGACATAATTCGCAGAATTTATTGTCCCGACCACAGTTCTTGATGTGGGGAAATAAAACCGCATGCTAGCATTTTCCGGCGGATGGAAAATGTAATCCACAAAGTTGACCGCACCAGCTTCATCATTAGGGTTTAAGCGAACCCATAAGTAGCAGTCATGCTCCTCAGGCTTGAAGAAAAGCAACGGTGAATAGTTTCCGGTTTGCCTATAATCTGACTGATTTGTCCACTGGCCGGCAGAAAATGGCGAGCTAGGGCCCACTGGATCATAGCGAACCCTGACTGGCGCCACCAAATCGCCCAGCAAACCCCCTGCAAAATCCGCCATGCCATGTGATGATACTTCAAAAAACCCATTATGGGCATATATCCCATCCTCAGACAGGGAATTGCCGCAGTGGGTTCCATTCACTGACACTCTCCATAACGCGTGGAACTCCGAAGTAGCAATATACAAATTTGCATAAGTTGCAGAAAGCGGAATAACCAAAAACAGGAGCGTAATGGCAATCAAGGCTAATTTTGGCATAGTATGTGCGTGTTTCTTTTTCTATTTAAATGTTTGTTAAATTCACAATGCATGGTCAAAAGTCCAATCATTCTCCGAATACTTTTACAATGACTCTCTTCTTCCTCTGCCCGTCAAATTCCCCGTAAAATATCCTTTCCCAAGGCCCCAAATCCAATTTCCCGTTTGTAATCGGCAAAAAAACCTGGTGCCCAAAAAGTATCCTTTTGAGGTGCGCATCAGCATTACTCTCTCCGGTATGATGATGCTTGTAATCTTTCCCCTCCGGCGCCACGTTTTCAGCCCACTGCATGATGTCATCCCAAAGCCCGACTTCCTCATCATTCACGAACACGGACGCCGTAATATGCATCGCCGATACAAGCGCAAACCCTTCCCTCACGCCGCTCTTGCCAACAATCCCCTCAACATCGCTGGTAATGGGCACAATTTCCTTTTTCCGCTTTGTATTGAACCACAAATATTCTGTGTGGAATTTCATCCCATCACCCCGCGCATATAACGCCAAAAAGCATTAAGAACCTCGCAATCCCTCCAACTTCCATGGGCATGATGGACCTGTTTTTGAAGGAAAAGATGGCGCCTGAGTTTGCCGGAATCATAAAGTGGTTCAATACCAACCCGCTCACAATGAAGAAGCTTGCCGGCAAAGTTGTGCTAATCGACTTCTGGACATACACGTGCATAAACTGCATCCGCACGCTTCCATTTGTGAAAAGGATGCACGAGAAATATGTAAAGAACGGTCTTGCCGTAATAGGCGTTCACTCTCCCGAATTTGACATTGAGAAAAGCCCCCATAATGTGCAGAAGGCAATTTCTGAAATGGGCATCAAATACCCCGTAGCGCTTGATTCCGGCATGCAGACATGGGCTGCGTTTGAAAACCAGTACTGGCCTGCAAAATATCTCATCAATGCCGATGGCATGATAATTTATCGGCACTTTGGCGAGGGCGGCGAGGCGGAAACAGAGCAGGCAATCCAGGGCGCGCTTGGCATCGAAGCTCCGCTGGAATCCGCGCCCAAGCGCAATTACTCTTTTCTCATGTCCCATGAAACATATGCCGGCTCATCCCGCAGCGAAGGGCTTGGAAGCTCAGTAGTATGCGAACCAAAATACGCAAAAGGCGGGAAAGCAAGCGACAGCAAAGGCGCAAATGTGCGCGGCGGCGGAAGCGAAAATGCGCATGGCGTGCGTTCTACCGGCGCTGCATCTGCTGACAACGAAGAATGCAATCGCCACGTTGACAATGGCGACCATGTGCGCGACACCATTTATCTTGACGGCTACTGGCGGCAGCGCGAGGAATGCGTCGAGCTGCTCTCAGGCAAGGGCAGCGGCAAATTCTCTTTCCGCTTCATTGCACGCGAAGTGAACATGGTGATTGAGCCGCACGAGGCGCAGACTGCGAAAGTCTCAATTGAAATAAAGGGCAAAAAAGAGGAGAGCGACCTGCCCCTCTCTGACGCCAAGCTCTACAATGTTTTCAAAACAGGCGATTATGCCGAAGGCGAGCTCACCATCACATTTCCCAAGCCTGCAAGCGTCTTTGCCCTCACCTTTGGCTAAACATTATAAGGGCGGCATTCATGTTCAATTGGCATTCAAATGGACGGATACGCCTACCCCGCAGACCTCGTTGCAGCCATAAAGCAGAGCGAAGGCGCAGGCTCATCTGACGTAGACCTTCTTGCCTATTTTGTCTGGCTTATCCTGCTTGTGAGCCTAGCTTCCCTTGCATGGTTCCTCTGGGAGCTCCAAACAGGCTTCAATCTGCAGCCCCCCGCGCTTTTTGTCGCCTGCCTTGTCGCATTCCTCTTTGCGGCGCTTGGCTACCCAAACCCGCCTGCGCACCTGACTCGCAGCATAAGTGTCAATGAGGACCGCATCCGCTTCCACCTCTCGCTTCCCTGGCTTTACCGCGACTTTCCCATGTCGAACATAAAGGGCAGCAAGGAGCTAAAGCCAGAAGCGCTTTCCGAGCCCATCCGCTCAATTGTTGAGAAGTTCAACATCTCCGTATTCAAGCTATACTCAGTCTCTGGCAGCCCGCGTGATTTCCACGGCTGTAAAAACCTCTCTGAGTGCCTCATAAAATCATACGGCAAGCCCCCATATGATGAGAAGCTCCCGGTTCGCGCCCAGACAATATTCATCCCTGTTTCGCTTCATGGGAAAATGAAGAAATTATTGGAAAATGCCCCGATACCGGATTCGCATCTGGAGCATTTGTTTGGGTGATATGAATGGGATTTGCAAAAAACCTGACATACCCCTCTGTCATTCTCGCATTCGGCGCATTCAATCTGCTCCTTGCGCTTGCCATCATGGCGCGCCCTGACTTTGCGCTTTTCACAAATTATCTTTCCGACCTAGGCGTGGGCGAATCCGCAATATATTTCAATTCCGCATGCATCATTGCGGGATTGCTTCTCGTGCTCATATTCTACGGCTTCCATGAGATGTCCTGGAGGGCGCACATGTGCACGCTTGGCTGCGCGCTTGGCATGCTCTCCGGCATTGCACTGATGGGCGTGGGCGTTTTCCCTGAAACGCACGAGTGGCATTTCCCTGTTTCAGCCTCATATTTCATCCTTGCCGCGCTTTCCATCGCAACCTACACCATGAATCACGTGACGCGTCACGGCCCCCTTGACATCCTCCTTGCCATAGGTGCAGTGCATTTCATCCTCTCAGCCCTTCTTGCCTACTCCGCAATCTCAGATGCATCAAACACGCCCTTCTACGAAACCGCAACTGTTTTTGTATTTGAGATTTGGGTGCTTGCTGCAGCTATCCACCATCAAAAAAGAAGAAAGGAGTGAACGAGAGCGGGTGCATATAAAAAGAAAAAAGTGAGGCTACTTCTTTTTTAGCAGCCCCTCTATCCTGTCCAGCTTGCCCTCGATTTTAGTGAGCCTTTTTGCAATGCTCTCCAGGCTCACTGGCTCTTCCGCCTCTTCCTCGGCGCGCTTCTTTGCCTCGGCATCCTCGAAAAAGCCGTTCATGCCGCCGCCTTCCTGCATCCTTTGCGGGTCATAGCCGTTGTGCGTCCACTTGTACGCCACATAGAGCAGGACAATGCCAAGCGCAACCCAGAATATCTCATTCATCAGCGCGTTTGTGTTGCCCTTCTGGCTGTATTCATAGGTTGTCTGCATCAGGCTGTTGAACGTGAATATCGCGCCGAACAGCCCGATTGCCACAAGCGCCGTGCCTGCAGCGACAATTGCATAGTGCCCTGTGCGCATGACCTCCTGCTCTTCCTGCTTGCGGATTAGCCAGTGGAAGAAATACAGCGCCACAATCATGTAAACGGCGCCGAATATCGCCTCAAGGAACGGAAATTTCTCAGCGCCCCCTGTCGGGTTTATCACATTCACGAACTTTGCCATGAACGTGACAAGCATGAAAAGCCCGCTTGCAAACAGGATTATTCCTGCAAAGGACGCCGGCGTGTTGTACGTGTATTCTGCCAGCTCGTCATCCTCCGCGCTCTTCTTGGAATATTCAAGCAACTTGTATGCGATTCCTGCCAATATTACTGAGAACACAAGCCATCCAAACAGCCTTGGAGGCGAGTAAATGACCTCCTCAATGCCATATGTCGAGCCAATTCTCCATCTGTTTATTATGTCAATGAACGAGCCTGTGAAGCTAACAAGAGCCACTGCGGAGTAGAGCACCAAAAACAGCCCTACATTGTGCATCATTATCGAGTAAAGCGTGCGGGTGCCCTTGTTTTCCTTGCGCCACATCTCGCCCACATACAGGCACACCCATGAGAAAAACAGCAATAACGCCGACATCAATATCCAGCCGTATTGCATTCCTGTGCTTGGCACGCTTCTTGAGGTGCTTGGGTACAATGAGAGCATGTTCATGAACCCGTCCACGAGCACAAGCATTCCGCCAAACATGAGCACTGATGCCAAAAGCGCAATTGCAATTGTTTTCATGTCGTTTTTCTGGCTCCGGTCGCTCACGCGCATAAGGGTAAGAAGCGGCATGAAGATGCAGCCGAGCCAAAAGAGCATGGTGTTCCTGCCATCCCTAAACGGGTCATACACCCAGTATGATTGAGTTCCTTCCCCATAGCTTCCGCCTTGTGATGGTGCATTGTAAGTTCCTCCGCTCTCCCCTCCCCGCCAGTAAGAATCCGACTGTGTTTTCCTCGCATCCCCTGCCAACCCAGGAAAAGAGCCAAGCAAAGCAATGCTCACAAGCCCAAGCACAAGGAAAATTGCAATGATGCCCAACAATGCCAATCCGCCCATTCTTCGCTTGTATTTTGCCATGATTTCCACCCCTAGCCGCATTTTCCTATTATGGGCTTTGCGCCAACTTCCTGCCAGCGCACGCCGTCCCTGTCATAGTCAAATGTGATATTGAGCTCGTATGAAGTGCCTGGAGAGCAGGAGGTTGACATTTTTGCGCTTACTGTTTTCTTCTCTCCTCCTGCAAAAGCAATTCTAGTGTAATCCGTGCCATACGGTATACTCCCGCCTCCAGCTGCAAATCCAGTCATTGTCAGGCTGTTCGGCTCAATATTTTGCGTGACAATCGTGAGCGTATACCCGCTCCAGATGTGCTCAAGTATGGTGAATGGCACTGACCCGTATTTCCTGTGGTCGGCTGCCGGGGCAACATGCCCTGCAGGAGGCATTTGGGGATTTGCCTCTTGTCCCTGTTGGTCAATATAGACTGGCGGCGGAGGCTGTTTCCTTTCAGAAATGAGCATCGATGTCATGAAAAAAACTATCACGAGAAAAAGCAATATGCCGCCTATGATAAGCGGCATAGGATTTTGCGCATGCGTGTCGGCCATTATTGTTTCACCAGCTTTGCGATTATAATGCCGCCAAGAAGCAGGACCACGAGGTTCTCAATCGCCCACATGCCAAGCAGCTCCACTGGCAAATTAATGAGAAGCGACATGCTAAGCGTGCCAGGCAGGGCTGCAACAAGGAACAATATCGCGCCATAGTTCATGCCCTTCATTATGGTGCCCTTTCCCGGAATCGCCTTCATGAGCACGGAATAAGCTCCGGCGAACATGATTGCCTCAATGAATGAGAAAACGATTGAAAGCAAGAAAAATTCCGCGGGCGGCGCGCCGTTTGCCGGCATCATCAGCTTGCTCCAGACTGGAAAATATGCGGGGTCCGTGTAATATGACATTGCAAGGAACGCGCCGGCCGTGTGAATGACTTGCGCCATCACTGCAAAGCAGATTGCCGCCAGCAACATCCCGCCGATAACGCTCTTTTCGGATGCCATGGATGAACCACCCTGCATTTGGGGATTCATTTGATGTTTATAACGCTTGCGAAGAAGCTAAACTTCCGCCAGTATCACCGTGTAATTTTTTCCATAGTGCTTGGCGCAGCTCGGGCAGGTTGTATAAAAGAAATACATCTTTTTCATCTTCCTGCCTTTCGTTTTGACAAACCCCTGCATTTCCTTTACCCAATTGCCCATGTTCTGGTAAGGCCCTTCGAAAACCTTTGTAAGAAACGTCCCGGAAATCCTCTCCATCTTCGCGCCCGGCACTTCCTTGCCGACATGGATGTACACGTCCGAGCCAAAGAGCGAATTCTCATCAGATAGCATGAGGTTTTGCGGCGCAAGCGCCCCGGCGCTCTTTATGCGTTCCATATTCTTCACAATGACCTGCCCGAAATTTAGCGGTATAGAAAATATGCTAATCACGCGGTCCTTGACAAACAGCTTGCCCTCCCACTTCATTTCCTTGTCTTCCCATGGTTTCGGGTCGAATCTTGGGCAGCAGCCAGTTTCAGCATTTTCGTATAGTTTGTCCATTTCCCCACCTCATAATCACCAAATATATGGAAGCAGCCGGTATCTTGTCTTTTTGCAGTATTGCGAATACCCTGCCAGCCCGCGCCTCAGCACTTCCTCCTCATTTAGTATGCGCAGCACAATGACCGGTATCATGAGCAAAAACAGCGGCAATGCCACGTACGAGCCAAGTGCGATTGGCGTTGCAACGTAGAGAAGCAGCATCCCAACGTACATGGGGTGCCGGATTACCGCATACGGGCCTGTGGAAATGACTTTCTGCCCCTTTTCCACCTGCACCGTCCTTGAGGCATAGCTGTTCACCCGAAACACCCAGAAGACAAACATATAGCCGAGAAACACCAAGGCGTCTGCCGCTATTACGTAATTTGTTGGCACGTCCGACCATCCGAACCTGCGGTCAAGCCCCGGAAGCAGGAAGCCTATTGCGAAAATGACTGCCGACACTTTTATTATGAGCCTCTGCTTTGCCTCCTTTTCCTTTGCCTGCATCCTCCGCTCCATGAACTTCGGGTCCTTTTTCAGGAAGTAAAGTATGACGCAGGTGGCGGGCACGAAAATGACTGCAATATACGCCCACGCCTGCCAATAGTCAAGGGTGCCTGCAGGCACGAAGAGCACGATGCAGATTACTGCAAGAGCCGCAACATAACGAAGAAGGGCACGTTTGTGAATCTCTCCGGAATCCATGATGAGGCTAAGCAGTTTTGGATATATAACGTTATCCCATGCTGGCTGAAGGTATGAATATTTTTGGCTCAGAAGCTACTTGGCATTGATTTGGCTGAGCTCAGTACAAAATTAAGTCTTATTTACTTCTCTCTTTTTTTGTATAGCGCTTTCATTCCAAGATTTATCGAGCACTCCGAATTGTCATTATCCCAAAACTTACAATATCCTCCCATACATCGAAGGTGTTTCCATGTATAATTTTCCATTGTAAGCCCTGCGATATAGCCACTTGTTCCACCAATTTGAGCGATTGTAAATGGGCACATGTTATTCTCAATGTAATCTGCGGGTGCGACGCTTTTACCAGTTATAATTGCATAAGCAATTTCCTTATCGTTTTTCTGTAATTGTACGGATGTTTTCTGCTTTCCATCCGTCAATTGAAGTACGTCACCATTATACGTAGCATTAGTTTCTTTGCGTTTGAAAATCTGCAATTCCTTATGTGCGTAGACATATTTGGTTGGGGTAATCACAAAAAAAGTACCAAGTCCCATAACTCCACAAAAAAAAGAATCCACTATCTTTTCTGAACCGATTTCATCCAATATTTTCTTAGGAATTTTATTTTTTTCTAACATATCAACCCCAGGTTACCTCTTATCTTAAGCGTTATAAAAGATTATCTGGAGGGCACCAAGTATGGGGTTTTTTATATAACTGCTTGGAAGGCTATAACATGGGCGGTAGGATGCGTGGCATGATGATTGCCGGTCTTCTTTTTGCAGTATCAATATTTTTTTGGTACATGACTCAAACATCTAACCAGCTCACCGAACCGCAGATACTGCTAAGGCAAACAAGTATGGACGATTTAGATATTCTACAAACGCGTTGGACATATTATGATGGAAATGGGAGTTGCGATATGCAGATTAATCTTTCAAATAATCTGAAGCCAAATTCTAATCCCGATACCAAATACTATCAGAAATCAGTTTGGTATTATGTCCAAGAGCCAACAAGTAATTATCCTCTCTCAGATTCCAACTTACCAGCCGTAAATAGAAGTAAATACCTCTATTATCAAAAACAATGGGTGGACTATAAATGGGTGGACTATAATACAACTCAATGGGTGAACTATAATATGGTTCCCGAATCGAGTGATGTCTTGCAGGTGTGCTTTTTTAGAGGTCATGAGTGGTTAGATGCAAATCTTTTACCATTCAAGGAAATAGAGGTTTACAAACAATGCAAATCCTTTACCATTCCAAAACCCTGCAAACCTGAAAATATTGGGAAACCAGTCATGAAATACGAAAATTATACCATTCCAAAAGCATTGAGCAATCAGCCATAAAGAAATATTAAACGGACGTTTATTTGGTTGGGGGCGCCCTCCTCGATTGGCAAGCCAGGGTTTGCAGGGGGGGGGGGATTTTCTACTCCGCCTATACAAATTCTATAGCTCAGTGCCGATTTTGTCTACTCAGTTATGTAATCGTAATGGCTCAGAAGCTACTCCGTTGAGCCATTGGTTTTACCCTAGCTCCCTGGGACGGTGTCATCACAGCCGTATTTGTTCTGCACCTGATGCTTAAAAAGATGGGGACAGCAAGCCCCGGCAGCTATTCATTATCTTACAATATTCTAGAAAATGTAAGATAAGTTTTCATGACGTGATTTTTAGGCATACATTTGGCTTGAGAAATGTAAGATAAGTTTAATAACATTGCCTCCCAAAAAATGGCATGGGAATACGGAAGAAGCGCGTAAACGGCCAGGAATACTACTATTTGGAAGAGTCGATAAGGCTTGAGAAGCCGAAAGTATATTCGCTATTTTTAGGCAAGCGGATTCCGGGCAAAAGCGAGCTTGGCAAAAAGAAACTGGAGCTTTTGGATAAAATATATGGTGACCTGCTTAACGGCGCAGGGCGCATATACTTGGAAAAAGAGCAGCTTATCGATGCCGAAAAACACAGGCGTAGATATGCCCAGAAGATGCGGAGGCTTGGCAAGGCCGGGCGGGATGAGAAAGACGAAATAGACGCCGTGAATTTTGTCTATACAACACTAACAACGGAGGGCGTCCCGATAACGAAGGATGACGCAAACCTCGCATACAAATTCATGCAAAAGAACATCAGAAGCATACGGGACGAGAATCTCAGGGTGGCGCTGGACATGATAAACGGGCTGCGGTATGTCAAAGATAGCAAAAAGGGGATAAGCCCGGAATTTATGCTGAAGCTTCACGGCATTATCCTGGCAGAAGCAAGCGGGAAGAAACCCGGCGCGTTCCGGAAAAAGCAGGCATACATCTACCTAAAAAGCTATGAAAAGGTCGAAGAGATCAGTTTTCGGCCTCCAGCCCCGGATGATATAGAAAAGAAGCTCAGTGGGTTGACAGAATGGTACAATTCAAATATGGGAAAATTGAATGCCATTGAGCTTGCCGCGCTGTTGCACCTAAAATTCTGCATGATTCACCCGTTTGAGGATGGAAACAAGCGGATGTCGCGCCTGCTTCTGAACAAGGCCCTCTTTGATGCAGGTTATCCGATGCTCAATGTTTCCAAGGAGACGGAAAAGTATTTCGATGCGCTGATAAAGTCAGTGGAAAAGAAAGACGAGAAGCCGTTTGTGCAATTTGTTCTCGGGCAGTTTGTCCATTATATCTAATCAATTTATCTGTTGTCCGCAATCGTATGCAGCAAATACGCAAGCCGCCCAATCACTGCTTGTCCTTATGGTACAAGTCAAGCAGCACAATCAATCCCCTTTCCTTTATGTAAAGGTAAGAGAGCCGAAACGGCTTTACGTACGCCTCGCGCGTTCCCTTGCGGCCGTATTTCATCGGCTTGCCGATGTTCGGGTCATCCACAATTTTGATTATCTGCTTTTTCACTTTCTCTTTTAGGCTGCCATCCTTTATCTTTTTGAAAAGCTCGGCGAACTGTGGGCTGTAATCGCAGATTACCATGTGTCCAGCTCTGCAAGGAAGGCTTCTTTGGATTTTGGGGTTGGTTTGCCCTTTTGGTATGCCTTCAAGGCCTTTTCAGTCCGTTCTGCAAACTTCAAATCCTCCGATATATTGCTGTCGAAATCATCCGCTTTCTTCAGGATTATCTGGCTCTTGTTGCGGATTACAACAAACGGCTGGCCCTTCTTCATGCCGTATCTCATCCTTGCCGGTATGATAACCTGCCCCTTGGAGCTCATGCGGGTTACGTCTATTGTTGCCATGTGTAAGACACATCTTACCTGATATATAATACTGTTGGTTTTCAGTTTTGTTACGCCTTACCTGTTGTCCGCTATCATGTGCAGCAAATACGCAAGAAGCCCAAAGAATGTCCCCATAAGCGCGACAACGAACCGCACCTGCGAATGCAATATGAAAAACACAAGTATCGCATACAGGAATGCCGGAAGGAAGCCATGCAGGGGACCACGAGAGAATGGGAATATCATGTCAAGTATCATGGCAAACACAAGGGGCCCAATCGTAATTCCCGCAAGCAGGAAGAAATTGCACATCCCCTCACCAAAGTCGCTCCGGCACGATTCCAGTATCGGCCGCCCGGATGCAAAGAACAGCCAGAGCACGATTGCAATGGCGGCAATGAAGCCAACGGGCCGAAGCTTCCCTCTCAAATAATACAGGGGGGCATCAAGGAAGGGAATGAGCATGCCAAACAATATCGCAAGCGCAACGAACTGGTATTCCCCAAGGGTAAGATGAAAGAAGAAGCCGAGCAAAAACGAGGCTAGCAGAAGCACAAAGGCGTATACGAGCTTTTTTTCAAATGGCATCCGCAAACGACTCCGCAGCAGGCTCAGGCGCATTTATGGCGGCAAGGCCAATTCAGTAAAGTACTATCACGGGTTCGGTATATCTTCTTATGTTCCCGTCAGTTATGCGCCTTCGAAGCATCTTCTCCATGCTTGCCTTTGCCATCACAATATCCTCATTTAGCAGCCCAAGGTGCAGGTTCAGCCGTATAATCCTGTTTGGTATCATGTGCCTGGTGGATTTGGCAGGAAAAGGCTGGCCCGCAAGCGCCCGCTTCACAACTTCCTCTTTTTTGAAAAGCCTGCGGTAAAACACAGTATAGCCCTTCTCGAGGAATAAATCAGCGCGGTTGTCCTCAATAAATACCATATTCCTTTTCTCAAGTTTCTTTATGATGTTTTCCTGATGCACCACATACTCGTCAAAGGATGCGCCGTCGCACTCATACAGCCTGCACTCTTTTTTGCCCTTGACCAATTTCACGGACATGAAACATGCCGACATGCTCTCAAGCGCGGATACCCCTGCCT
The DNA here is from genome assembly GCA_020056305.1 of archaeon. Classification (GTDB taxonomy): domain Archaea; phylum Micrarchaeota; class Micrarchaeia; order Anstonellales; family Anstonellaceae; genus JAGVIA01. The sequence goes on from JAGVIA010000089.1 coordinate 16,679, forward strand.
CAAAATCAACCGAATGCCCGTCCTCAAGCCCGACTTCCTCAGGCGTGTCCATTGTTATTGGAAACCAGCCGCCTAGCGTGATGCCAGGGTCCATGTAATTCACAACCTGGCATGCGGCATTCTGGCATTTGAGAAGCTCAAGCACCTCTTTGCGGTGATTGCCGTCAAGCACGATGTGATGCTCCCTGTCTATGATAAGCGGGTCGACAAGCCTTCCCATGTTGAGCATTGCCTCGTGCAGCCTTGCGACGTTTGGCGCAATCGTCTGCTCGTGAGTCTTTAGCGTGTCAACAGGGACTATATCAATCTGGCTTAGTATCTCGTCAACATCCATGCAAGCAATTCTGCAAGAATAATTATAAGGGTTATAACAAGGAAACGCCGATTGACGAAGAATCAGGGTGCACAAAACAGTACTATCTACGGGAAATGAGCATTAGGGCCTCAGTCGCTGTTGACATCATCATATCTGAGTCAGCGGTTGTTCATAACATCATTGGCATGATACATCCGCAGTCAATATTTAAAACAGGGGCAGCAAAGATGCAAGCAATGGTATCTGAGATAGTCATACTGCTGCTTCGGCTTGGGGCTGCCAAAAAGCCTGTCCGCATCACGACGGGCGAGATAGCCGAAGAGCTTGGCTTTTCACAGCAAACGGCATCCAGATTGCTTATCGGGCTTGAGAAGGGGAAAATGATAGAGCGAAAAGATGGGCAGATACGGCTTCTTCCCCCTGCAATTTCACAGGCAATGGCTCTCAAGCGCACATTGGATGCCGCGCTTGTGGAAAAAGGAAAGCTGACATTTCGCGGCATTGTTGCAGACGGCAAGCGCGAGGGCGCATACTTCCTGTCCATACCCGAATATGCAAATGCAATAAAGAGGCAGTTCGGTTTCCAGCCTTTCCCTGGCACCCTAAACATCAGAATTGCAGCAGAAGAGATAGAAAAGCGCCTGATGCTCCGCTCCAGGCATGCATATGTGAAGAAAGGCTTTGTATGGAAGGACAAGAAATTAGGCGGTGTCACAATGTATGCTGCAATGCTAAATGGCATGCAAAAAGGCGCGCTCGTGTTCCCGGACAAATCCACGCACGGGCTGGATATCCTGGAATTTGTCGCAGAGCCCAATTTGCGCGAAAAATTCAACTTGAAAACAGGGGATTTGGTAGTTTGCGAGGTAATTTAGAAAGATTACGCTGGCTTGACGGCAGCCACTGCTTTTCTGTCGTCAATCCACATCATTGGGCATTCCCTGCCAAGAAGCTGGCTGGCAAATAGCTCCAGTGGAAAAACCCCAACAGCCGCAAATCCTGCCTGCTTTGCAAGCATCCCCTGAAACACAAAATCTATCATGTGGGTCAGGTCCACTTCATACGGCTCGACAACGGCGAAGTCATACCCCTTCAATATGGACAGGGGGGATTCCGATGAATAATCAAACGAAAGCCGTGTCCCGCTTGGTTTGAGAATTCTAAACGATTCTTTCCAATAATCTTCCGAGTCGGGAGAGAAGGCGAACTCCCCGCTCCTGCTTTTTTGGTCCGCAAGGTGCTTTTCGAAAAAAACGAGCTTCTCGTCCCTTTCGGCAGGCCGCAAAACAATATGAAGCGAGCCGCCGCTATTTTCCACAAATGCCTCGCTTTTGATTCTGCCTTCCTTGGCATCGAATTTTACGCATCTGGGCGGCAGGCAATCCATGACTTCGTCATCGAAAACATAATCTGCAAAGGAATCCGGAAGGCCTGTCTTCTGGGCAGTGCCTTCAACGACCCTGCCGCCAATGGACTGGGCTTCCCGCTGGTTGGGATTCGGCTCCACTGAAACGAACTCCAGCGGTATGTTGAGCCCTTCGCCCCTGAAGAATTCGAAATGGTCGAGGAATTCCCTCTTGAAATTGCCGCTTCCGCCGCCAATCTCAACAAATGTCACCGGCCGGTTCGGGCATTTGCACGCCGCATTCCTCTTGACGATGAAATCTGCAATTGCAAGGGAAATGTGTGCCGCGTATCTGGGGTCAAAACTCGGGGTTGGCAGCCCGCCTTGCCCCATCCCCCTCATGTCCAGCCTGCAGGAGTAGAAGCCGCCGTCGCCCATCAAATGCTCTCTGGCAAACGCGTCAAACCTGACGCGGCCTCCACGGTCGGCTATGAATTTTTGCATTTGCACGTAAGCATGCATGCAAGATTATTGCCGAATTGTTGTTAAAAATCCTTCTATGTGAAAAATAGCTGATTTACCACTGCCCAAGCGTGCTTTGCACTCCTCTTTCTGTCTGTTTTTTCACTATGAGATCCACTGTCCTGCCCACCCTCTCTGATGAAAAATCATGCTTGTCGCAGAGAAGCGCGCCAATTCTCTTCAAATCCGCCTCCCCGTGCACTATTTCTATATCCTTCACAACTGGAGGATGCAAAAAGAATCTCTCAATCTCCTCAATGTCGCACTCGAATTTGTAGCCCTTCATGTCATACGCGCCGCGCTCGACCTGCCCCAATGTTTTGCATTCCTTCACAAGCTTGAGCGCCTTTTTCGGCCCGATTCCCTTCACGCCAGGCTCATAGTCATTGCCAATGAGCAAGCCAATCCACACCAGTTGCTGCCGTGTAAGCCCGTTTGCCTTCAGCGTTTCTTCCAATAGTATCGAATGCGGCTTTATTGGCACCCACTCATTCCTGCCATGCAATTTCCGCCTGCCAGTAACAGATAAATTCCTAAGCAAATTCGGGCACCCAAACAATAGCGAATCATAATCCTGCGAGCATGTGCCATATACCCTTCCTTCCGCAGCCATCACGGATGCCTGCGCCTCGCCTTCAGAGGGCGCCTCAATGACCTGTATGCCCATTGCGGAAAGCAATTCCTTGCACTCTGCAATCATCTCCTTTGTCAGATGCGAGGATGCCTGCGCGTATTTTCTTGCCTGCTCCTCATCCCCTTTCTCAAGCGCCGCTTTCCATGCCACAGTTGCGGCATCCCGCCTCTCTTGGCGCTCCTCAATTGTTTTTTTCTTGAAAGACGGCGGCTTCCCGTCAAAAACAAACACGGGCTTGATGCCAAGCTCGATGAATTTCGCATTCCTATAAAATAAGCCAGAGAGATGTCCAGTTACATTGCCATTGGAGTCAGAGAGCGGCGTGCCATCCTGCTGCCTGATGGAAGAGAGAAACTGAAAAATAGTATTTAGCGCATCAAACGCGATTGTCTTTCCGCCAAGGCTCTCAAGCTCAAGCTCGTGCTTCACAGACAGCTCGCCAATGTCAACGCCCATTACTTGTCACCTTTCTTTTTCTTCTGCAATTCCAGCACATCCCCAAGCGTCATCTCCTTTCCGCCGCCGCCAGAGGGCTTTTTCTCCTCTCCAGAGGAGGCAGGCACAAGCAATTTGATGCCAAGCTCGTGCTCAAGCTTGCGCGCCAAGTGCTCGCCCGGAAGAGTCTTCTGGTTCACCACGCGCTCCAAAAATGAGACTTTTTCATTTATGCGCTCGGCAAGAACGGCAACAGGCAGCCCGGTCCGTTTCATGCCCTTTTGTATCTCCTCGCCAAAATTTTCAACCATTTCAAGCTCCTGCTTCGTAGTTTTCACTCTCGCTGCAGGCGAATATCGCACCGGCGTGGAAATAATCCTGCCAAGGCTTGCGCACTCCTGGCACGTGTTCATCCTAGCCCCTTCAATCAGCACAACATAGCCGTCTTCCATGTCCCCGCAGACGTCGCATGCCATAAAATCACCAAATTTTGCAGTATCAGACCTATCTCTCCCACTTATGCTGCATGCACCAACAAACCTTTTTATTGTTTTGACTCATTCTTCCCCCGGTGGGTAAAATGTTTGTCGCCCGCGAGCTTTTCATCGGGCTCCTCCTGTTCTCAACGCTCATAGTTTTCACCATAGCCCTTGACGCGCCCGGCGCCGCAATGGGCAAATTCATATTCGGCCTGCTTGCCCTTGCGATGTTTGGCGAGGGCATCCGCTATTCGTACAAATCAGAGGGCGGAGGCGGCCTCATATTATTCCGAAGCAAGCTCGGGCTTGACCTAATTGACAAAGCTGCAAAGAAATACCCGCACCTCTGGGAAGTGATTGCCGATGTGGGGCTTGTGCTCGGCTTTGGCTTGTGCGCGTATTTCATGCTTGGGAAGCAGAAGCGCACCCTGTCAGAGCTTGCAGCGCTCTTTGTGCCCAGCATCCTTCTCCTCCTCTGCATTTCAGCATTCATCGCGCCATTCGTGCTCCCAGTGATGCTATCTGTAATGACTGGCGCAGACCTGGCAGACTCATCAAAAACAGTGCAGGGCGCAATAGGCAGAGACAGCCTTGTCATCTACGGGCTTGTGGCGCTTATCATTATTGGCGGCGTTGCCGCAACCACGACACTTAGCCTTGTGGGATACGGGGGGTTCATCATATTCTCAGTGGCGCAGTCCCTTATGGGAATGGGCGCGCCTCTCGGAAGCACCGCGCCGGGTGGCACGATTCTCATACCGGGGCGCAATTTGCCCTTTTTCGAGGGCATCATCGCACTTGCAATCATACTTGTGGTGCATGAGGCTGCGCACGGCATCCTTGCGCGCCTTGCAAACGTGCGCCTCACGTCCGCAGGGCTGGTATTCTTCGGTTTCCTGCCAGTGGGCGCATTCATAGACCCTGATGAGAAACAGCTTGAGAAGGCTGAAATGGGAAAGCGCAACAGGATGCTTGTGGCAGGCACTGCTGCAAATTTCCTTGCCTCGATTATTTTCTTCGCGCTCCTTGTTTCCATGCTGGTATTGACATACCCGCTTCGGGGCGATGCCATTGTGGTGGAGTCAGGGACGCTGCCAAAGGGAATGATTGTCTCAAATGTGGATGGCATTCCCGCAGAGCAGTTTATGGGCGCGATGCTCCCGCCTGGAAAGCTCGTCATGGTGAGCGACATTTTCGGAAAGGAATACTCTGTGAAGGCAAATGAGAACGGCAAGCTTGGCATCATGTACCAGCGCTTTACGCAGGAAGGATATGGCTGGAGATTCTATTACCCGCCGCCGTTCGGGTTCCTAGGTTTCATCTACAACGTGTTTGCGCTTGCATTCGCGCTCAATTTCGTCATTGCGTCAATCAACCTGATACCCGCGCCAGTATTTGACGGGCACCACATCGTGAAATCCGTTGTGAAAAACAAGCTTGCGATGGATGCGATTACATATATAGTGGCAATTGCGTTCCTTGCAAACTTCCTGCCGTGGCTGTTCAAGTGAGCGTGCAAGTTTATATATAACGTGTTATAAACTCTACTTTCATGCTGAACTTATTAATTTGTGCATACTTATAGATAGACACTAATTACAAAATATTTATTGAGGGTCGAAACATCATGTCACAAGCGCACGGAAAAACTCATCTCCATCGCCAGAAGGCTCCCGGCGTATCCATGACTGGCGAAGGCGAAAGCAAACGCCGCAAGGAGCAGGAAGCAGCCAAAGCAAGGCATACTGGTGCAAACAGGCGCAGGGACGCGCGGCAGAGCGAGTTCGAGCGAGAGGTGCAGGCTGCTGCAGACAAGGCTTTCGAAGCGGGGCAAAGGCTATCCTCGGACGGTTCAGCAAACACGGATAATGCACTACAAATTTCCAATCTGAGGTACGTGCTTCTTGCACTAGGGCAGGCTCTCCAGAAATGGAAGGGCGCAAGCGGATATGTTGGCGATAGATGGAACCGGCGATTTGTCAAGGGCGAGGAAGAGGTAAAGGCGTGGGCAAATGGGCAGGAGCTAAACGGGAAGAAGCTAGAGCCGGGCGAGTGGAAACTCTTGTTTAATGCGCAAAACCTCCTTTCAGTTGGCGCGCTTGGTAACATCTCAGTTTTTCGAGGCAAAGATGTTCAAGCTCAACTTGCAATTGCACAGCGGCTGTTCGATTCTATTCCTTCTAATTACAAGCCAAATGGGCAGATTGTCAAGACAAAACCGACCCGCGCTCAGATTGACGAGGCAATAAAACTGGCAAAGCAGATAATCGAGGATTTAAACGAGCTCGGAAAACTGGGCAGAACAAGCAGTGTTGTCATGTTTGCGGCAGTGGACCAGGCAGTCAATTTTGGCATCAACGAAGAAATGTATGTCAAGCTCGATAGCATTGCGAGAAACTCATGGAGGATAGAGCATGCCCGCGTTTCTTTTGAGGAGCTATCGCTTCCAGTGCGGGGGAATGCAAAGAAGCTCAAATGGCTTTCGGACACGGCACAAGAAATTTCCACCGCACTCCATCTACAGGGGCTAGACCAAGCGCAAAAGCAAGCGAGAAATACTCAAGGAATTTCAAGTCGAATTGAGCCAATCGGGGTGAAAGTAAGCGTTACAAGCCAAACTGCACCTCCTACAGACGAATTCGAGGCAATTTCACTATTCGAAGGGGACATGCGGCTCATGGTGAGAAGGGCATTGCAACTCTACGAATTTTGCGAAGGGATAAGCTACTCGGACAGGAACGAATTTGCAGCCGATGTGCATGTCAAACACCAGATGCTTAGCGCTGTAGCGAGGGTTGTCTGGGACATCGGGCAGGTAAATGACAAATTGGAATTCGATGGCATCAAAAGCCAGGATGCAATCGAGCTCATAACGGCATCTATAAATTCGCTTGACATGCATGACCGCGCAATGCTCGTGCCAAAAAACTCAATCGTAGTGCTATCAACTGGCGGGCAGGATTCGTACCATGCTGCTGACGTAACTCCTAATGGCAATGCGGCACTTCATGAACTGGGCCTGAACTTGGTCAATGACCTTATTATGTGCGCGCAGCACGATTTCGGCAGCAGAGAGCATGTGCGGATAGGCCAGAACATAGAACCTTTGGTGCTTGAATTCGCCAACATGAGTGGGATTCCGGTGTTGGCTGCAAAGAACCTGTACCATTTCTGGCAAGACGCACAGTCGCGCACCAATCTTCCGGCTGCCGAACTGGAATCCATGTTCGGATTGCTATGGCTTCCTGGCAACAGCGAGGCAGAGAATCGGGAATGGCTTCTTAACAAAGGCATGCAAATTGCCCAAATGAAAAAAGAGCTTGAATCAGCTGCAATGCCATAGATCAATCTGTATCTCTATGGGCAGCGCAGCCAGGTTGACGGGATTTGGGAAGCATGCCAGACAATAATGCATTATCGGCTTCCCTCCTGCCCCTCCATGTGCGCGAGGTGCAAACCTTTTTTTAATTGAGAGTCGTTTCTAGGCATATGGCAGCAGAAGAAGAGGGGAAAGGCAAAATCGCAGCGCAGAAGAGCGAAGCTATCGGAAAGACGGAAAAAGAGGAAGGCATGGAACCTGAAAAGAATGATGAAAAGCACACAATAGCATCCCGAGGCATCCCCTCATCCGAATCCTTCTACCTCCCGCCATTCAATTCCCCAGAGCTTCGCTCATTCCAGGACGCAAATGAGGCTGCAACGCGCAGTTTCTGGTCATTGGAAGAGGTAATCAATTTCGTGTTCCCGAAAAAATACCAGCCGAAATACAATGAGGCTGCACTGCAATTCCTTCAATTGCTCATGCAAAAAACGTCATTATCTGGCGATGAGATTGGCGATTTTGTCTCCAAAAGCGGCGTTTCCAAGGCGACTTTCTACAACCGCGTGCTGCCGCGCCTAAAGCGCGTTGGCATGCTAAAAGTCGAGCGCGAAACAATAGTTGCGATGGAGAGCAAGCGAAAATTCCGCCCCATGCATATTTCCCTCTCAAAATCGTTCGGAAATTATATTATGAAGATAGGGGACTCCTGGCTTGCGCTTGTGGATGATGCAAGAAGCAAAAAAGAGCAGGCGGAGAGGAATGAGAAGAAACAGTAAGCAGCAATAAATCGGAACGATCACAATACGCATTTTTGCATATCCATCCGTAACTTATCCTTGCGCTTATCGCCATAAATCTTATTATAAAGAATCATTGCAATGGCTCCAAAGCCCAGAGTGATAAAACCAAAGACCACTGCAACAAACAATGAAAGTAAGGTCCAACTGCTCTTCACATAAATAATCTCCCCGTTCTTATCAAACTTTCCGGAGGCAGTTGTTGTCCTATAATGCTTTTCTACGATTACTTCTCCATCTTCACTGAGGCTCACTTTATCGAAATTTCCTCCGAGTGCCTTCTTGTATATTTTGTTTTTCTCCACGATGCTCGCCTACCGGTTTTTTTTCATCTCGTAAAACACGTTCTCTCCCGGATAAACGTGAATGCCTTCGCCTTCCACAAATTCGAACGGGCACAATTTCTGGCTGTGCGTCGTCCCGCGCATCTTCAATACCTCAAGCGCCCGGAAGCGCACGCCGCCCTGCCGTGGGTGATATAGTACAACTATCCCATCTGTCAGGTATTCCATTCCGTTTGCAATTTTGCCTGCCCCTACTTCTGTTCGCTCTCCTGATAGCATCGTAGTGCAGCCCCATTTTCGCACAAGGTCAAAAAGCGACAACTGCGCCTCGCGCGCCTGGTAATTTGATTCAAACAGCATTGCATATGAGGAAAGCGAATCAATGGCAAGCCTCTTTGCCCCAAGGCTCGAAATCGCGTCCCAGATAAGCCCGCCGCCCTCGTCAACCAGTTTCTTCACTTCATGCGGCTTGTAATTGATGACGGCAAACAAGTTGTCTTCCTCAAGTGCCTCAAAGTCCCAGCCATACACTGCCATGTGCTTGTAAATAGCCTCGCGCGGCTCCTCAAAAGAAATCATGATGCCAGGCTCGTTGTATTGCGTTGCGCCATTGAAAAGGAATTGCGTAAGGAAAGTGGTCTTGCCGCAGCCCGCATCGCCTGTTATTAGCGTGGTGGATGCCTTTTCCACTCCGCCGCCTATTAGCTCGTCAAGGCCCCAGATGCCTGATGGGGTGCGCTCAAGATATGCGGGCGGCTGCGCTTCCCCCTCGCCAGCATCCTCTTCCGCCCCCCGTTTTACCATGAGTAGCAAGTGCACATCAACATTTATAAAGATGCGATTGGTGTTTTACGTCGTATATCAGATGCATCGAGCGAAGAGCTATCTTCGCGAGATATTTCGTTCGCCTGCGCGTTTGGCGAAAGAAATCATTTCAACTAGTGATACGATGGCTGCACCATATCTTGTTAAAACCGGCCTGCCGTCACTTGACGCGCTTTTGGGCGGCGGGCTCCCGCCGCAGGCAAATGTGCTGCTCTACGGCCCGCCATTGTGCGGCAAGAAGCCGCTTTGCATGCAGTTCATACACGAGGGGCTAAAGCGCAGCATCCCCGGCATCTTCCTCCTCACGGATTACGGATACGAGGACTGGAGGCGCATGATGTTCCAGTCAGGCTGGTCCCTTGACGCGTTCGAGCAGTCCGGCGCAGTGCAGGCAATTGACTGCTACTCAAAGCAGTTCGACCCAGAGCTTCTTGATGATGATATTGTGACATATGTGGAAACCCCCGCAGCCCTGAGCACCATTTCGCTCCGATTGGATGAGGTGCAGGATGCTATTTTGCAGAACAGCAAGACGCACAGGCTCGCATTCCATTCCATCTCCACGCTGCTTGAGGCAGCGGATGCCCAAACGGTGTTCAAGTTCATGCAATTTGTCGTGGGAAAATTCCGCCGTGACGGTGCGACCGCATTCTACACAATAGAAAAGGGAATGCATGATGAAAAAGATGTAAAGATGATCGAGCATCTCATGGACGGCGTGATTGAATTTGACAAGAGCAAGATATCCGTGCGCGGGCTGCCAGGCGCGCTGCCGGGCGAGCACGAGTACGAAATAACAGACCATGGCATTGAGATAAAGCTGTAGTTTTTCCTGTTTCAAGGTTAAGGTGTTTTTTTGAAGTGCCCATATTGCAATCACATCGAAACCTCTGTCATAGAGTCGCGCGAGTCGGAGGAATTCCGCGTGCGCCGCAGGCGTGAGTGCATGGGATGCAAGAAGCGCTTCACAACATATGAGGAGGCGCAGGTGCTTGACATCCAGGTCATAAAAAAGGACGGCAGGCGCGAGAAATTCGACAAGATGAAGCTAATTTCCGGTTTGCACAAGGCGTTTGAGAAGCGGCCCGTGTCAAGCGAAACGATTGAGAAGATAGCGGATGCGGTGGAACGCCAGATACGCCAGCTCAAAAGCGTGGATGTGCCATCCAAGAAAATAGGCGAGATGGTGATGCGCAAGCTAAAAGCCGTCGATGATGTTGCATACATCCGCTTCGCATCAGTGTATTACTCATTTGAGGATGCAAAATCATTTGGGAAAATGTTGACAGAAATGAAAATGAAAGAACGGGGCAGGAAATAATCAATCATGCTTCTTCTTTTCCGCAAAGAATATTTTTTCCCTTTCTTCAGGAATGCTCTTGTCATGCCCTTCATCGCTTCCCTTGCCTATTTTCCCGACTTTGTAAGTTGGCTGGAAGATATAGCCGCTTTTTTCAAGCGCATCTATTTCCCTTCGCATCTCTTGTTCGCCAACAAATCTCTCCACTACTGAAAATTCATAGAACCCGTAGCTTTTGCTTGCAAGCGAAGGGTGCGTGCGCACAATTGCAGTGCAATTGTCAGGCTTTGCAGCCATGCCTTTCAGGAGGGATTTTATCTCTTTTGAGTGCGCTTCAAGCAACTCATTCCCGCTTGCATTGCATTCCGCATACTTGAGAAGCTCGACAAATCCGTAGAGGTTCAGCGAATTCGTGTCCTCGTTCCTGCGCAGGTGCAGGTGCGCTGCTGCAACATTTTGGTTGCCTGCCAATGCCTCCATTATCTCGTGCATTTCCACTGCCCCCACAATAATCAATATATAGCCTTCCTGCCTTGCTTATGCTATGAAGGTCATTCCATACATAATACTTCTCTTTGCCATCACGCAGCTGCTTGGCATTACGGTAGGCATCATCCTCATTTCATCCGCAGCAAGCATCCCTGAGATATACGAGCTTGCAGTTGTGCCCCCTGCGCAGGCATCAGACCCGCTCACCTCGCTCTTTTTCATAGGCTACATAGTGCTTGGCGCAGTTTTCATTCTCGTATTCGCGCGCTTTTACAAAGGTGTCATTCTGTTCAAGCTCCTCGAGGCAATGGTTGTTTTCTTCTCATCCGGCGTGGTGTTTTTTGCAATTGGAATCGGGATTTTGCACCTGGATTTGCTCTGGAGCTCGCTTATGGCATTTGCATATGCGTTTTTCCTTGCGCTTGCGAAATATTTCTCAGACAAGGTAAAGAACATTTCAACAGTAATTTCAAGCGCGGGCGTGGGGAGCCTGTTTGGCTTCTCAATAAGCTTCTACCCGACCCTGATATTCGTGCTTCTTCTATCCCTCTATGATTACATTGCCGTGTTCAAGACACGGCACATGATAACCCTTGCTCGGGAGCTTGGCACCCGCAAGCTCTCGTTTTCCGTGACAGCGATGAACATGACTGCAAAAAAGCCCCGCGAAACGCAGACGCAGTATGCCCAGCGTACGGTTGAAAAGGCAGAGCGCATGGATTTGGGCAGCGGGGATTTGGCAGTGCCGCTCATGCTCTCTGTTTCCGCATTTACCATCGGCGGCATTGGCGCATCGCTTGCTGCGGCAATCGGTTCGACAATTGCGCTATATATCACACTTGAAATAGTTTCCAAGCGCCGCGTTTTCCTTCCCGCGCTTCCGCCAATCTGCCTTGGCGGCGTGCTTGGGCTTCTTTTGTACATCATTGCATTCTTGTGAAAGCGCGCAATTTTTCTGAACGTGCAGGGTGTGGGACAGAAGTTAGCGGTACATGTTGAACAGATTGTGCCATGTGTTGCAGCAGGCTATGGCAATCTCAATTCTATCCTCTCTTTTCTGCTCAACTTTCCAGCCAAACCATCTTTTGTCTGCTGAAAAGCCGGATTCAGAGTGATTCCTCTGGTAATACTCTTCGAGATAAGGAAATGTCGCATCCACAAACTCAAACATGGTCCTTTTCCATTTCCAGCATCCATTCAAGGTTGCGTTCTTCTTCGGAATCACATAGACTTTAGTGTCACCAAAGATTTCTACATAAGCAGAGCAGCTGTAATGCCTGTCAAGCCTCACAGAGGCCAAAGAAACATCAACCTCCTTGAGCATCTGCATTGCATCATCAAAAGCCTGCCTTTCACTCCTGAAACCCACCCCATACGCGACATAAAGCCAGCTTTCCAAATCCATCAGCTTGAAGGAGTAAACAAATTTCTTTTCCACGCCTGGCTGGCTTTCCTTTGCCTTATCCTTCCTTTTTGCGGCTTCTGTCCCATAATGTTTTGCGACAGACAGTGAATAACCGGTGCCATCACCAGTTGCATTTGAAACCTGCACACCCTTTTTCCTCAGAATTAAGACGTGGAGATTGTGTATTGCAATTTCTATTTCCGGATCAGA
>JAGVIA010000043.1 GCA_020056305.1 archaeon
TAAAGTTGTCGCCCTTCGGAAGATTCCACATCTGCATCACCAAGCAGATATGGAAGGCGAGCTATATAAAAGTTCGCTTACTTTTCTTATATGCTATTAGAATGCCAGGGGATGGATTTGAGAACACCTTGACTGAGCTTTTTGGGTGGATGGCACTTGCAAACGGCCATGTGCGCTTCCCAAAAAACATCCTAACAAAGGAAGTTCTCGGGGATGTTTGGAAGGCGGGGGGTTTGCGGGAATGGGCTGCGAAGCATGCGGCCGCGAGGCTTCTTTGCGAACATATCGGGGAGAATGCAGCAGATGCTGGCAAAAGCGCAGACCAGGCCAGGGCGGTGCTTGCAGACATGTACTCTCCCGCGCCAACTGATGGGGATGCTGTCCTGATTGCCGGGCACATAAGGCTCCAGATGTTCGCAGCGCTGGGCATGTGCGTCAACTTTCTGAGGGAACGGGATGCGGTTGTGCCAGACCCGGAAGTATTTGAAGAGGGCGGGATAGTCGGGCTAAGATTCTGCGAGGGTGATTCAAGCAAAATAAATTTTGCATCCTGCACAAGCCTAAACAGGTGCTCCTCGCGCATTTGGGAGACTGCGGCACGGCTTGATCGCATGCATGCGGCGTGCATGAGACTGGCTGGCGCGTTCCCGCATATGGATGAGGATGCGCTTGCGCCGCATCATGGAACAAATGATGTTCTTTCTGTGCTATCTGTGCGATTGGGGATGGAGGAAAGGGGGCTAAAAGTAGTCGCTTATCCGTGACTGCTCTTTTTTCCGCGAAGACGCTGGCTTTTTTTCCGCAAGTTCGGTTGGTTTTTTTGATTCGGGGGGTTTTTTCACTGCAGGCAACGGCAGTTTTCTGTCATTTTTAATTTCTTTTTCATTTGATGGCCGCTGGTTTGCAGATTGCATCGCGCCCATAATCCGTTTCATGTTGCCCTCGCGCTTGCGGCTTGCGTAATAGAATGCCTCGTCGCGCGTGCCTGCAGCAATGAGTATTGTGACCTTGCCCGCCTTTGCGCGCCCAGCCCTGCCGCGCCGCTGTATGGTGCGTATCTCGCTTGGAATCGGCTCAAAGAAAATTACGCTGTCAACAACAGGTATGTCAAGCCCCTCCTCGCCAATGGAAGTGGCAATCAGAACATCAAACTTGCCCTCGCGGAATTCCGCAATTGTATCCTTTTGCTGCTGCTGTGAAAACCCTTCCTTTTTTCCGACAAACATGCGGGCAGATATGCCGTGCTTGGAAAGCTCCTTTTCAATCACTGCAACCTGGTTGCGGTATTGCACGAACACAATGGACTTTTGCCCGGACTTGCCGGAGAGGAGCTGCACGAGCTTTGCAAGCTTGGGGTGCTCTGCCATCTGGCGCACGTTGAACTCAAGCTTCAAAAAGCGCGGGTCGGAGAGGATGCGCATAAGCGCCTTTGACTGCTCGCGTGTGCGCATTTTGTCAACATATGCAAGGAATGTTGAGACGCCCTGCGTCTCGAAAAGCTCGGACATGTGAACGAGGTTGAAAAGGGACGCGTAATGGGAAATGGCAGGGAAGCGCAGGTTGCTATTCGATGCGAGTATGCGCTTGCGCATTTCAAGAAGGTGCTTTTTGGAGATGAAGCGGCTGACAAATCCCATTTTGCGCAATGCCTCTGCCTCTTGCGAAACCATTTCTGACAGGGTTTTTTGCGCCCATTGCATGTGCGCAGGTAGCTCTACCCGCACCCATTCCACATCTGACGGCTGCACGTATTGCACAATGTCCGCATCAGTTGCGTCGCGAATCTGAACATTTGTTATTGAGAGCGCCTGCATAATTTCGGAAATGCGCTTGCGGTTGCCTCCGGGAGAGGCAGTAAGCCCAAGCAGCAGCGCCCCTTCCTCCGCGGCATGCTTTGCGACAAAAGTGTATGCGTAATTCCCAACAGAGCGGTGTGCCTCATCAATGATGCAAAGGGAGAATTTGGGAGAAAGCCGATGCGCCATCATGTCATTTTTTGCGGTTTGCGGGGTGCTTATGCAAATTTTTGCATTCCAGAGCGCTGCGCGCTGTGCAGGCGCGATTGTGCCAGTGATAAGCGCAACATCATCAGGGCGGACGCCCATGCTTGAGAGAACCGTTTTGTAATGCTGCTCGCAAAGCGGGCGCGTGGGCGCAAGGAAAATGCACCTGCCCGCATCCATTTTCGCATCTATTAGCAGAAGCGCGATTGCGGTCTTCCCAAGGCCCGTTGGAAGCACGACAAGGGTGTTGCCATGCGCGAGTGCGGACTGGGCTATTTGCTGCTGGTAGGGCCGCGGGGTAAGAAGTAGCCTGCTCATGGGAAAATTTTGGAAAATGAGAATAAAAGGCAATCGCATGCGCATTGCCGGAGGCATATGCCAAGGGAAAAAGGCAAAATGATGCCACGATTGCAATTTTTGCCCAAAAAATGCCCTGGATTTTAAAAATAGCGGCTGCCAATGCCCCGATAGCAATTTAAAGCGCGTTTCCGTTCCTATTGCAGGTGATATTCATGGCAATACTTCCAAAAGCTCCTGTTGAGCGATTGGTGCGTGAGGCAGGGGCAGACCGCGTGAGCGATGATGCGGCGCGCACTCTTGCCGAAGTGCTTGAGAAAAAAGGGCTTGAGATTTCCGCGCGCGCGATAAAGTTCGCAAAACACGCAGGCAGAAAGACGGTTACTGAGGAGGACATCAAGCTTGCCGTGTGATTTTGAGGCGAAAAACCTGCGCGCATGCCGCGCGGATATATTGTGCAGTGGCGTCTTTCTTTTTGTGCGTTGCCCAAATTCAATAAAAGAGAAACTGCTCCTCGTGAAATTGCGCAGTCCCCTTCCCAACGAGCTTATATGCGTAGTCTGATCGTATTCCAAGCACAATTTTGGGCAGCACCGTTTTGTCATCGGGCAAATGATATGCGCTGCAGACAATGTTCGGCTTGTCCCTGCGAATAGTCTTTGCAGCTCCAGCCAGAACGTGCCGTTCGTACCCCTCCACGTCCATTTTGATGAAGCCCACACCATCTATTTTTTTCTCATCAACAACATCATCGAGCGCGAAAATTTGGAGCTTCCTTGAATGCGTTTTGTTTTTTGAATAGTCTGCGGTGAATGACCCACGCCTGAAGGCGTGGGCTTCTTGATGTGAAGGCTCAGCAGAAAGAAACCAAGCGCATCTGCTCTGCCTCAACTTTTGCTTCTCTGA
>JAGVIA010000056.1 GCA_020056305.1 archaeon
CGCCTCTGTCTTTGTTTTTGGTCTGCCTCAAACTGGTCAAAATCAGAGGCGAAGGCGACCTTTAAGCTTGCAGTGTCAAAAGATGTTCGGAACTACTGGCCTGACGCGGCCCATGTTGTAAATGTCAATATGGAGGTCTTTTTTGCGCGCAAGCTCCCCTGCCAGCCATGAAAGCAACACGGCTTTTGCCTTCATATAATTCTCCTTCCCGACCTCCACATTCCCGATTGCATATCTCTTGTTCTTTGTGTTGAAACAGAACATGCAGCCCTCAAGGTTCTCGCAGTTGTGGCAGAACATCGAGTCCGAGCAGCTGCGGCAAGAGTCCATCTCAAGGCAGCGGCGAAGCTTCACTGAATGATAGCAGTTGATGCAGAACTCAGAATCCAAAAGCGCGGCAGAGCCGAATGCGTGCTCGGTGCTCCGGGGCCAGAAGCAGTAGCCGCAGTATTTTGAGTAGACTACTGGCGAGGCGCGGTAGCAGTTTGAGGAGCTGGAGGAAGTGGCGACATCAATCAGGTTTGCATGCGTGCCCTCCATATATTCGCTTGTGAAAAAGGCGATTTTACCTATTTTCTCATGCGCGTTTGCAAGCGTGAGGCTCGCTGCATCTGCTGCGGAAATTTTTGCCTGTTCGCCAAGGGAAAGCGCCTCCTCCTTCTTGAGAAGCCTGTGCGGAGGGATCTCAAAATAACAGGAGTAATCGTAGCGCAGCACTTTCTTTCCGCTGAATGCGGAGGGGTGCTCCTCGTTGCGGTTCACGTGGCGGCGCAGCCATGTGGAATATGCGTCTATGCTGCCGGCAGGCTTGCTGCCAAGGAGAAGGGAATATGCCCTTGCAAATGCATTTTCTATCGCAGACTTGTCCGTTTTTTCACCTGGCGCTTCCACGGATGCCGATTTCATGGAGATTGCCGGCTTTTGCATTGCACATTCTCCTGCAATTTCGACAAGCGAGGGCAGCTTCTTGTCTCGACGTAGCATCCCTGCCATTTCTGAAAGCAATTTTGCCTTTATCTGCGCGTATTTGCCTGCCTCAAGCTCAAGGTTCCCGATTGCCCGGCGCTTGTTTTTCACATTGAAGCAGAACATGGCGTCCTGGCAGGAATCGATGTTATGCGAGTAGTAACAGTCTGATGAGTTCTGGCCCATCCAAAGCTCAAAGCAGCGCTTGTCGCGATATGTCTCATAGCATTTTATGCAGTGCGTGGATTCGCCGATTCCGTTACCGCCGAAATTGTCCTCGCACAGCCTCCCAAGGGTGCAATAGCCTATGTATTTGCAGTCTGCAAGAATGCCTGTCTCGTGCATGAAAAAGGAATCAGAAATATTCGAGCTTTTCTCAACCTGCCCGCAATTGCCAAGCACTATGTTGCCTGCATAATGTGCGCGCTCGGAGACTGCGGCAAGAAGGGAATCCATGTCCTTTATGTCGTTTATGGATAGGGGCTGAAATTTCTTGTTAAAATCCACTTCTTCCAAGCCAATCCATTTGCTGCCTTCGGCATATTCGCGTATTGCGTAGGAGACTTCATGCCCTGAAACGCTTGACTTGCGGTGCGCTATTGGCTCGGTGAAATGCAAAAGATAAGTCGCGTAATCCGAGAGCGGGCCTGCTTCCTCCTTGAAGAGAACATGGCAGGTGTCCAGCCATCTTTTCTCAAGCACGCGCAGGCATTCGGAAGGCATAGGCATCAACCAATAATCTGGTTTCTGCCCTGCGAGAGTTATAAAAGCAATAAGCGCGAAAAATGGCTCATGGCGCGACCAGTAGCCGCTCAGACCGTGCTGACCGACGTCGAGGATGACTTAGAAGGCGGCCTGCCTCCGAAGATGCCGCAGGCAACGGACATGAACCTTGAGAAGCTGGTCGCATTCCCGACATGGCGCGAGATGCTTCTTGACTTGGTGCACACGCAGCAGATGGACCCGTGGAACATTGATGTTGCGGAAATCGCAAGCAAATACCTTGAGAGGATAAAGAACCTTGAGATTCGGGACTTGCGCATGCCCGCGAACCTAATTCTTGCAGCATCCATTCTTCTTCGCTTCAAATCCGATGCATTGCGCTTTGAGGACGAGCAGGTCATCACGCCAGAGGTTTTTGTCGGAGAGGATGAGGCGCCTGTTGAAATACCGATGATTGAGCTTCGCTCGCGCATTCCGCCAAGGAGGCAGGTGACCCTTGACGAGCTTATGGCTGCCATGGAAAAGGTGTTTGAGGAGCAGCAGAAGCGCGAGGATAAGGCTGCAAGGAAGATGGCGGACATCCCACCGGCTATGAACATTTCAATTCCGGAGTTTGACATCGAGCAGGAGATGCTTGAGCTCTATGACAGGGTGGAGGGAAACGCGGACAAGGAGGGGCTTGTGCTCTTTTCCGCACTAGCAGACATGGCAAACCCTGCAGAGGTGGTGTACACGCTTCTTCCAGTGCTGCACCTTGTGCAGGAGAAGAGGATTTCCATTTTCCAGGAGGAATTTTTCGGCGAGATATTCGTGCGGCTCATTCCGGGCAGGCGGCCGCCGCCAAAGCAGCAGGTGACGCGCGGGCAGACAAAATTGCCCGTTGAGGGAGCCGTGCTTGTTTGGCAAAAGGAGAATGAAGGCAATGGGAAAGAGATGAAAAAGAAAGCGGATGTGGCGAGTGAAAAAGGCAAGATGAGGCACATGAAAGGCGAGGGGAGCAGGATGGCACAAGAAGGCTCATTGGAATTTGGCGATGCGATGGCTATGGAAAAAATGGCAGGCATGCAAGGTGGGGAAAGAAATGCCGCTTCTGCGCCCAGAGCCTATGCTCCAAGTGCAGATGCAGCGGGTTTTGCTGCTGGGTATTCGGATGAGGATGACAGATGGTATTTCACAGTCATACCGGCGCCAAAGGAGATTGTCATGTGGGTGCCGATTGCAGGGGAAACGGGAATTTTGCCAAAGAGAAAAGCAGAAAGAAAAATAGTGGTGGAGAAAATAAAGAAAACAAAAAAGGCAAAGGGCAAAATTCCAGTGAAAAAAAATATTCCTAAAGCAAGGAAAAAAGCAAAGAAAAAATCGCGATAATTTAGTGGGGAGATTCATATGGAAGAAAAACGGATTATTGAGGCTGCGCTTTTCATGAGCTCAAAGCCGCTGACAGCCATGGAGCTTGGCAAGCTTGTGGGCATTGCGGCGCCGGGTTTTGTGGCAAACATTGTGACCGAGCTTACGCAGGAATATGAGTCCCGGGGCAGCGCGATTGTGATTGCATCTGACGAGGGCAAGTATTCGATGAAGGTGAGCGGGGATTACATCGGCAAGGTGAAGGACTTTGCAGGGCAGACTGAAATTTCAAAGCATGCGCTAAGGACGCTTGCATATATTGCAAAATTCGAGGGGATGAAAAAGAGCAAGCTGGCAAACACTCTTGGCTCGACAATATACCAGGATGTTGCGGAATTGCACGGGAAGGGGTTCATCTCGCAGCAGAAGGCTGGTCGGACAAAGGCGCTTTTCACAACGCAGAAGTTCAAGGATTATTTTGCGGCTGGCGGAGTGAAGGAAGCGGAAGGATGAGGCGCTATTTTCTTCGTTCTTTCTGCCATTCCTCAATTGCCAGGGTATCGCTGAAATATGCAATAACCGCCGTAGTGTTGTGAAGAACCAAATAGGTCCGCTTGTCGTCCAGCCGCAAGAGTTTATCGCTTATTAGGTTGAGCAATTCAAGTGATTTTTTGAGTATTGCCCTGCAAGCTTCCCTGTCGCTTTTTGCAAAACTTATTGCCTTCGGCTCGATTATGTCGAAATTAAATGTTCTGTTCGGGTTATCAAAGCCTGATACATTGAAATCAAAATCTATTTGCGCGCCGCTGTTCTTGAGCTTTTGAACGCAGAGGGCAAATATCCTGTTTGCGCGAAGCTTCAATGAGACGATTCGCTGCTGGGTTTTTGCGTCCCGCGCCCTTGCCGCTGCTTCGCCATCGAGGTGCCATGCGAGGATATCTAGGAACATCCGAATGCTCAGGAGCTCTTTTGAAGGCCCTTTCTCAATTCCGCTTGTTTTTCTGTGCATCTCCTTGATTATGCGCTCTGCCCGTTCAACAACGTCTGTGCATAATATCAAATCCGCCCCGCTAAAATTCGGAGGTTGCATCTGCCCGCGCCCTTCGATAAGCTGTTGCCCAAGGAAAATCCTGCCGCCGCTGCGCTGGATTTCCCTGAATGTGAAAACTGCAGCAACATTGCCCCGGTGCTCCAGAGTGACAAGCCTTGAGGTGGTTCGAACGGAGCCTAGCGGCAATTGACCTTGCCAGTCCTTTCCTGCCAGAGAGGTAGGAAGGCGGCTGCTCTCGGAGGGTGCAAAATGATATACTTTCATACATAAACTGTAACAATTCAAATTTAAATATGTTGCTCTTGGGAAGCGGAATGGCGCGCTTGCTATAGCGTATTTATGCTTTTGGTGCGCATTTGTTCGCGGGATGGTGGGAACATGGACCTTACGAACAAAACATTTGACAAGGAAATCGCAAAAGGCGTGGCGCTTGTTGATTTCTGGGCGCCTTGGTGCGGCCCTTGCAAGATGATGGCGCCGACGATTGAGCAGCTTGCAAAAGAGCTTCATGGCAAGGTGAAAGTGGCAAAGGTGAACGTGGATGAGGAGCAGGAATTGTCATCGAAGTTCGGCATCATGAGCATTCCGACATTGATGATTTTCAAGGACGGCAAGCCCATTGCCTCGCGCGCGGGCGCAGTGCCAAAGGGAAGCGTCATGCAATGGCTTGAGCCATATATGTGATAGATATGGAAGGAAAGAATTTCGCACCTGTCCGGGGAATGAAGGACTACTTGCAGGAGGAGATGGGCAGGCGCGAAGAGATCATTGACACGATACGGGAAGTGTTCAGGCTCTATGGGTTTGAGCCGCTTTCCACTCCGGCTGTCGAGAGCCTGGACGTGCTTTCCGCAAAGGGCGGGGACGAGGTGCACGGGCAAATTTTCAAAATAGAAGGAGGGATGGGGCTGCGCTTTGATTTGACTGTCCCGTTTGCGCGCGTTGCCGCAGGCACCACATTTGCAAAGCCCTTCAAGAGATATTGCATTGCGCCTGTGTGGCGCCGCGAGGAGCCGCAGAAAGGAAGGCTCAGGGAATTCCTGCAGGCGGATGTGGATATTGTGGGTGCATCTTCCATGCGCGCAGAGGCGGAATTGCTTGCATGCGCGGCAGAGGCATTGAGGCGGCTGGGGTTTGCAAAATTCCGTGTGAGGCTAAATGACAGGAAAGTGCTAAACGGCATGCTGGACAATGTCGGAATTGCAGGAGATGCACACACTGCGGTGCTTCGCGCCCTTGACAAGATTGAGAAGCAGGGGGCGGAAGTCGCAAAAGCGGAAATGAGAAAGGCAGGAGTTGCGGCTGAAAAAATAGAGAAAATAATGGCGTTTACCAGTATGAGTGGCAGTGATGAGAAAATATTGGCAGAATGCAAAAAATATTCATCTGAGGGCGCTGCGGAGCTGTCTGAGCTGCTTGCACTCTGCAAGGAATATGAATTGGAGTGCGAGCTTGATTTGGCGCTTGTGCGCGGGCTGGATTATTACACAGGACCGATTTTTGAAATTGATGCAGGGCCGGGCGTTGGAAGCGTTGCAGGGGGCGGCAGGTATGACAACATGCTTGCAGGGTACGGGCATGGGGCGCCTGCAACAGGAATTTCACTTGGCATTGAGAGGATAATGGCTCTTTTGTCAGAGAAAGGCAAGGCGGAAAAGAAGCAGCGCGCGTACATTGCGCCGCTTGGGAAAGAGCAGTATGCATATGCGGTGAAAGTTGCGAATGAATTGCGCGCAAATGGAATTTGCTGCGAGCTTGACATGATGGAGAGGCCGATTGCAAAGCAGCTGCAGTATGCTGCCACGATTGCGACGCATGCCATAATAATTGGTGAGAAGGAGCAGAAGGCAGGCACGGTGAAGATAAAGGACTTGCAAAGCGGCAAGGAAGAGGAAGTTGCGCTTTCTGATGCGGCAACAATGCTCAGCTAAGCGGGCGCGCAAAGGCTCATTTCGCGTATTTCTTGTCGAGCTTGAGCTTTTTCTTCCCCTCAAGCTCCCAAGCTGCAAGACCTATTGGCAAAAACAGCCATACGAATGCAAGCCAGAGCACTTTGTAGTTGGTGTCATTTTTAGACAGGGCGATTATTGCGAGCACCATCAGCCAGTATAATATGAAGAAAAGCATGCCGCCTGAAGCGCAGAAAACAAGGAGGAGCATGAGCGCGATGATGAGCGGTCCGAACCAGCTTTGCTCGGTTTTGCCAAAAAGCAACGGGCTTGAGATGGCCGCCGCAGCCATTATCACAACGGAAATTATGCCGAGGACAAAGAGCCCTGCGCAAATCTTGAAAAGAAGCTTCCTTGTTTTCATCAGATCCATCAAATCACATTTCTCTTTTTGCATGCAAGGTTTAAATTGTTCCCAATGCAGTTATTCGCTGGGTATGCATGGGAAAAGCCGAAATTGCGAAAATGGATGCGCGGGGAAGATTGCTTGTCCCTTCTTCTTTTCGGGAAGTGCTGAACCTGAAGGACGGCTCAAGCGTGCTTGCGATTCTTGATGAGAAGACAGAGACGATTTCGATTGTGCCGTTTGCTTATCTTGGCGAAAACATTGCGCACATTTCTATTGAGATGTCGGATGCGCCTGGCACATTGTCGAGAATACTCGCGCTTCTTGCGAAGGAGAATGTGGATTTGATAAAAAGCGAGTCCATTGCGGCGCAGCGGGGCAGGGTTGCCACGTGGAGCGCGCTTGTGGAAGTTTCAAAGTGCAAAAAATCGCCGGAGAAATTAAGGGCGCTTCTTCTGTCTGAAAAGCTGGCAAGGGCTGCGGAAATAAGGAAGGTATAGCATCCTTTCGGATGCCTTTTTAAATTGTTGCCCACAGAAATAACAAAATGGGCAAAATGTGGGAAGAAAAAATCAGCAGGTTTTTTCTGCAGCCGCAGATTCTGCGGCTCAAAAATGAAATAGCATACTGCTTCTGGCTAGCCTGCCCGTCATTTCTCCATTTGGAAAATGCTTGTGCATTTTCCAAAAATTTGCAACGGCTCACCGTTGCAAATCATAACTAGAGTTGCTGCCTAGTTTGGCAGCGGTGTTTTCATGCTTAGAATATTTGACATCAAAAACGCGCCATTGCGGCAAAATGGGCAGAGTGCAGAAGATGCGGCAGTTGAGGCAAGTGTGCGCGGCATAATTGCAAGCGTGAGGAAGGAGGGGGATGCGGCGCTTGAGAAATATGCAGGAGAATTCGACGGGCAGAAAAAAGGCTATGCGATACGCATTGGCAGGGATGAAATTCGCGCGGCATATGCAAAAGTTCCAAGCGCTGCAATTGCTGCAATGGAATTTGCCATAAAAAATCAGCTAATCGCGTGCAAAAAGTTCAAGCCGAAGGATGCGGCTGTGAAAACAGATGGCGGCATTGTGCGGCAGGTTTTCACGCCAATTCCGCGCATTGGGATTTATGCGCCAGGCGGCAGGGCAGCATATCCATCGTCTGTCATCATGGCGGCAATCCCTGCGAAAATTGCCGGTGTGCAATACGTGTGCCTCTGCTCGCCGCCGCCAGTGAATCCGGCAATCCTTGTTGCGGCTGACTTGTGCGGCATCAGGGATGTTTTTGCAATAGGGGGCGCGCAGGCGATTGCTGCGATGGCATATGGCACGCAGAGCGTGCCGAAAATGGACAAGATAGTGGGACCCGGCAACAAGTACGTGCTTGCTGCAAAAAATCTGGTGAGGGGCATCTCTTGCGACATAGACATGCCTGCAGGCCCTTCCGAGCTCCTGCTTGTGGCTGACGGGAGTGCGAATGCGGCATGGGCTGCTGCTGATTTGCTTGCGCAGCTTGAGCACGACCCGGATGCAATTGCAGTATTGATTGCGGACCGGAAGACACTGGCTGCAATAGATGCGGAAATGGATACGCAAATGGAAAACGAGCCGAGAAAGGAGATAATCAAAAAAGCGATGGAGAATTCGTATGCGATAGTTGTTGATACGGATGATGCCGACGCTGTTGCGGATTTCATAAACGAATTTGCGCCAGAGCACCTGCAGCTTATGATGGAAGAGCCGGAGCTGCTGCTTGCCAAAGTGAAGAATGCAGGCTCGATATTCATCGGGAATGGGTGCAGCGCAGTGCTTGGGGATTGCTGCATAGGAAGCAGCCATGTATTGCCTACTGGCGGGAGCGCGAGGTTTGCGTCCGCGCTTTCGGTTTTGTCATTCATGAAAGCAAGCACAGTTGTTGAGGCGCGGGAGGAGCGAAAGCTGCTGCAGATGAATGCGGAATTTGCAAAGGCGGAGGGGCTTTTTGCACACGAGCGGGCGGCAAGAATGAGGCTGAAGGGCGGCAGCGAGAAAGCGGATGAGGCTGGCAGCAGGAAAATTGCGGGCAGCAAAGCAGGCGGCAAGCGGTGAAACAGATGATTGAAATTCGAAAAGAAATTTCGGGCATGGCGCCGTATCCCTACCCTGCGCCAGATTCGGCTGACGTGAAGCTGGACCAGAACGAATCAGGATATGACGTGCCAGTGGAAATCAGGGAGAAATTTGCAGAAGAGCTGCCTAACATAAAACTAAATCGATATCCGGACAGCTCGTATTTGAAATTGAGGGAATTGATTGCAAAAAATGCAGGATGCAAGCCGGAAAATGTGCTGATTGGCAATGGCGGGGACGAAATATTGCAGATGATTGCGCTTGCATACCTAACGCCCGGGGTGGATGCGATAACGCTTGTTCCGACTTTTTCTGTTTACAGGATGGTTTGCGCATTTGTCGGCTGCAGGCTCGAGGAAGTGCCTCTTGATTCGGAATTTGGCGTGCCGCAGGGATTTGTTGAAAAATGCAGGGGGAATGCAGTGTTCCTGTGCAACCCGAACAACCCTACTGGCACCGTGATTGCGGAGGAAATTATAGATGCTATTGCAAAAAATGCAAAGCTTGTGATTCTGGATGAGGCATATGCCGAATTCATGGAGAAAACGTATCCTATTAGGGAGAATGTCATATCGCTTCGCACCTTCTCGAAAGCTTATTGCGCTGCGGGCTTGAGAGTTGGGTATGCAATTGCGCCGGAGAAGCTAATTGAGGGCATAAATCGAGTGCGCATGCCATGGAATCTGAATGTGCTGTCAGAGATGTTTGCAGAGATACTGCTTGAAAACTCGGAGTGGTTTGGGCAGAAGGTGAAGGAAACGATTGCGGAACGGGAGAGGATGGCGGCTGCTCTTTCCAAATTCGCAAAAGTGTATCAGTCTGGCGCGAATTTCCTGCTTGTGAGGTCGGAAAAAATCATTTTTGAGAAATTGCTTGCGCTTGGGGTGAAGGTTCGGAAATTCTCGTATTTGCCGGGCTTTTTTAGAATTACGATTGGGACGAAGGAGGAAAATGGCATTGCGCTTGCGGCTGCGGAATTGATTGCAAGTGATTTCGATTCCATCCTCTTTGACATGGATGGCGTGCTTGTTGATGTGCGAGAATCTTATCGGGGCGCCATAAAGAAAGCGGCAGGGGAATTTGCAGGATCAGATGTGACAGATGCGCAAATTTCCGCGCTCAAGGCAATTCCGGGATTCAACAATGACTGGGATGTTTCATATGCTCTTGCAAAAGGAATTGGAGAACCGGAAAAAGTGAATAGAGAATCGGCAGATTATGCAAAAATAAAGTGGATTTTCCAGGAAGCGTATTTGGGGGCCGGCGGAGAGGCGAAAACAGGAGGCTTGGAAAACAGGGAGCGGCTGCCGAAGACTTCGGGTGCGGCAACGGTTGCTGGCTTGCGGGAGCAGGAGATGCCGATTATTGGGAAGGAAATGCTGCTTCTGCTTAAGAAAAAGTATCGGCTGGGGATTGTGACTTCGCGGCCAAGAGAAGAGGCGCTCTGGGCAATGGAGAGGATGTTTGCTGGAGTTTTTGAACTGGAATTCCTCGTTGCGCAGGAGGATTGCAAGAAAGAGAAACCTTCACCAGAGCCGGTGCGGGAGTGCATGCGAAAGATGGATGCCAAAAAAGCAGTTTACATCGGTGACTCTGCTTCGGATTTGGCTGCGGCAAAAGCGGCAGGCATTCAGTGCATTTACGTTGGAAAAGAGAGGAATGGAGCAAAGATCTGGATGAAAAATGCTGTGGATTTGGAAAAGGTGATGGCATGAATGGTGGAAGAAAGGCAAGCGCAAGCCGCAAGACAAAGGAGACAGTGATAGAAGTCGAGCTTGAGCTGGAATCCGCAAAGGATGCGCAAGTGGAAACTGGAATCGGTTTCTTTGACCACATGCTATGCGCGTTTGCAAAAAATGCGGGAGTTGGGCTGAAGGTGCGGGCTGTTGGAGATTTGAAAACAGGCGCGCACCACACGATAGAGGATGTGGGCATTTGCATCGGAGAAGCAGTAGCGGCTGCGCTGGACGAGAAGCGTGGCATAAGCAGGTATGGATTTTTCGTGCTGCCCATGGATGATGCGCTTGCGTCTGCTGCAGTGGATTTTGGAGGGAGAGCTTACTGCAAGGTGGATGCGAAATTCGCCGCGAAAATGATTGGCGGGTTTGAGATTGAGGCAGTGCCCGAGTTCTTTGCAGGGTTTGCGCAGGGCGCGCGTGCAAACGTGAACGTGAAGTGCCTTGAGGGCGAGAACGACCACCACAAGATTGAGGCAATGTTCAAGGCGTTTGGCAGGGCAGTGCGGCAGGCGGTTGCAGTGGACAGCGGCATGGCTGGCAGTATACCTAGCACGAAAGGGGTAATTTGAATGGAAAAAACAAAAGCGGGCGGAAATGGGACTGACAGCAGCTTCGTCACTGCCGATTCTCCGCTTCGGATTGCAATACCGAACAAGGGCAGGCTTATGGAACCATCGCTTGCTCTGCTGTCGCGCGCGGGCGTGAGCGTGCCACAGAAAAATGGATCGCTCTTCGTAAGCTCTGATGATGGGCGCTATGAGATTTTGTTCGCAAGGGCGGAAGACGTGCCCCGCTACGTGGAGTCAGGCGCTGCAGACTGCGGCATAACCGGCCTTGACATGGTTGAGGAGACAGGTGCGGGCGTGCAGACGCTATGCGAGCTGGACTTTGGCATGTGCCGAGTGAGTGTTGCGGGAAAAAAAGGCATGGGGGTAGGCGGGCTTGAGGGAAAGGCAGTTGCGACAAGGCTGCCAAACATCACGCGCAAATTCTTTGGCAGGCGGAAAATCAGCGTGAAAATAGTCGAGGTGGCAGGCGCGACAGAGCTTGCGCCCTATCTTGGCATTGCAGATGCAATCGTGGACCAGGTGAGCACTGGCGCCACGCTTGCGCAGAATGGGCTTGTGGAAATTGAGAAAGTGCTCCAATCGCGGGCAGTGCTTGTGGCAAGCGCCGCATCTGCAGAAAAATGCGAGGCATTAAGGCTTTCAGTGCAGGGCGCAATTGCAGCAGACGGAAAGGCATACATGATGCTGAATGTGAGCGAGGGGGACTTGAAGCAGGTGGCGTCATTGCTCGGGGGCATGGAAGCGCCTACAATGATGCCGCTTGCTGAAAAGGGCATGTTTGCGCTGCACTCTGTTGTGGCAAGGCGCGGCATGGAATCGTTGATTGCAAGGCTGAAAGAGGCTGGCGCAAGGGACATATTGGTGCTTGGAATCGAGAGGATAATACCGTGAGGGAAGTGAAGGCGGGGATAGCAATGACAGGGGATGAAACAATGGCAGTGCGAATCGCAATAGTTGATTACGGGGCTGGAAACATCGGCAGCGTGAGCAGGGCGCTGTCTTACCTTGGAGCAGAGCCATTTTTGGCAAAAGCCCCGGGGGATTTGGAGAAAGCAGATGCGATAGTGCTGCCGGGCGTAGGGTCTTTTTCGTGCGCGGAAAATCTTTCTGGAATGAAGAAAGAATTGCTGCTCCAGATGCAAAAAAAGCCGTTTCTTGGGATATGCCTTGGGATGCAGCTGCTCTTTGAGGCAAGCGAGGAGGCGGAAGGAAAGGGGCTTTGCATCTATCCTGGCAGGATAGGGAGGCTTGAGTGCAAAAAAGTGCCGCATGTGGGGTGGAACACCATTGAAGCGTGCGGTGCGTATGGAAAAAGAAGGGCAGTTTCAGGCAGCTTTGCTTCGCAAAATGCGGCAGAAGGATATGGAAAGATTGCGGGCGGGGCTGGAAGAAAATCAAGGCTTCTTGCTGGAGTCTGGGATGAAGCTTTTTACTTCTGCCACTCCTATGCAGTGAAAGAGTGCGAAGATGCCACGGCAAAAACGGCAGTGGATGGCAAGGCATTTGTGTCTGCTATCGAGCGCGGCAGCATGTGCGCAGTGCAGTTCCACTCTGAGAAAAGCGGCAGGGCAGGCCTGCAAGTGCTGAAAAATTTCATATCAATGGTGAGGAAATGAGAGTGATACCGGCAATCGACATAAAGGACAAGCGGTGCGTCAGGCTTACCCAGGGGGATTTCACTTCTGAGAAGGTTTTTTCCACGCAGCCCTCCACCGTGGCAAAAAGTTTCATGGAAGCGGGTGCGGAGCTTGTGCACGTTGTCGACCTGGACGGCGCGCGCATGGGAAGATTGGCAAACTTTGATATCATCGACCAGCTGAGCTTTATCGCGCCCTTGCAGGTTGGCGGGGGCATCCGCACCATTGAGGATGTGAAAAAAGTGCTGGGGCTGGAGGCAAGGGTAGTCGTATCAACGGCTGCCGTGGAAGACGCAGCATTCAGGGCGAAAATTGCAAAATACAAGGCAAAACTATCGCTTGCGGTGGATGCGAAAGACGGCATCATTGTCACGGAGGGCTGGAAGAAGAAAACAGATATTGATGCATTTGAGTTTGCAAGGGACAACCAGGGCATTTGCAGCGCGGTTGTTTTCACATCAGTGCTGTGCGATGGCATGCTGGAAGGGCCGGATTTTGAGGCGGTTGCTAGGATGAAAAAGGAGATATCCGTGCCGCTTATCGCAGCAGGCGGCATTTCATCATATGATGATGTCAAAGCGCTTGCGAAACTTGGCATATACGGATGCATAATCGGAAAGGCGCTATATGAGGGCAAAATTGAGCTTGCAGAAGCGATAAAAATCGCGAAAAAGGCGGGAAAATGATGCGGCTGGATGGAAAAAGTGTGGCGTGCGAAAGCCGAGCGGAGCTGATTTTGTGCTTCTGAAACGCATAATCCCGTGCCTTGACGTGAAAAACGGCCGCGTGGTCAAGGGCAAGTCCTTTGTTTCCCTAGCAGATGCGGGCGACCCGGTTGCGCTTGGCAGGAGATATTACGAAGAGGGTGCGGACGAGCTTGTGTTCCTGGACATCACTGCCACCAATGAGAAAAGGAAAACAATGGTGGCGCTTGCATCTGCGGTTGCAGAGCAGGTGTTCGTGCCCTTCACTGTTGGGGGCGGGATTGCAAGCTTTAGGGATGCGGCTGCAGTGCTGGATGCGGGAGCGGACAAGATAGCGCTGAACACTGCCGCGGTGGAGAATCCTGCGCTTATAGGCAAGATTGCCGCAGTCTACGGCTCGCAGGCAGTAATGGTTGCGATAGATGCGAAAAGGAATGGGCAGGGCAGATGGGATGTTTGGATTAATGCAGGAACAACAAATACTGGCAAGGATGCGGTTGCATGGACAAGGGAAGCACAAGCTGCAGGCGCTGGCGAAATCCTTCTGACAAGCATTGATTCGGACGGGTCAAATGCAGGCTATGATTTGGAGCTCACTAAAGAGGTCGCAGAGGCAGTTTCAATCCCAGTCATTGCATCCGGTGGGGCCGGGGGCGCATCTGATATTGCAGATGCATTCCTGAAAGGCAAGGCAGATGCCGCATTGCTTGCCGGAATTTTGCACTATGGGAAAACTACGATTCCAAAGCTGAAAAGGGAGCTTGCAAAAAAGGAAATCCCCGTTAGGATGGCATAGGGTGCAAAGGGAAAAGAAACGTTGCCAGTGTGGCGATGACTATGAAATGGGAAAAAAAGAAAGCGGAATCATTCGCATCAAAAATAAATTTTGCCAAAATGGGCGGGCTGGCGCCAGCCATAGCGCAGGATAGAGAAACAAAGGACGTGCTCATGCTTGCGTTCATGGACAAGGGGGCGCTGGTGAAAACGCTCACATCTGGTTTTATGCACTATTTTAGCCGCAGCCGCAAACGCATTTGGAAAAAGGGCGAGGAGAGCGGGAACGTGCAGCAGGTTGTTTCGGTAAAAGCGGACTGCGATTCGGATTCTCTGCTATTTTCCGTGCGCCAGAAGGGGCCTGCCTGCCACACCGGGCAGGAGTCGTGCTTTGGGGAGCGGGAATTTGACTTGCTTGCGCTTGCAAAATTGATAGCGGAGCGCAAACGAGGGGCGCCAACAGGCTCATATACTGCAAAATTGCTCTCTGACAAGCGGCTTGCGATTGCCAAAGTGCGCGAGGAGTCGGAGGAATTCATAGAGGCAACCGAAAAAAAGGGCAGGGGGGAGCGCATATGGGAGGCCTGCGACCTCCTGTATCACTCACTTGCGCTTGCGGGGGCATGCGGCATAACGCCATCTGACATAAACAAAGAATTAAAAAAACGGCATTTAAATAGGAAATGAGACTAAACCATTAGTGAGTGGAAGAAAATGGCGCAAAAAAACATTGATGACATCACAAGGGAAGCTGTAGAGGCAGGTGGGTTCCTGTGCCTGCTCTACTTTGACGTGCACGGCGAGTCCAAGGACAAGCTGCAGAACCTGCTTGTCGGGTTCGTGGGCAAGATGAGCCAGGAGCCAGGGGTAACATACGCGCTTGGGGAGATTGACGCGCCCATCGAGCACGGCACGGCATTCTCTTCCATTGCAGAGGTCAAGCTGCTTGCAAAGGACTTCCCATCATTGGTGAGCGTGTGCGCAAATTATGCGCCGGTGGGAATCGAAATACTAAAGCCGTCGGATGTGAAGATAACGCTGGGGGAGCTGCAGGAGGGCCTGCTGCGCGTATCGCAGATGACACAGGCGTTTGCAGATGTGATGATACAGAAGAACATGACTGCGGCTGAACGCGAGACGTTCAAGGGCAAGGTTGCGGCAAAAGAGGAGCTGGGAAAGCGGCTCATGGAGAAAAAGAGGGAGAAAAATGGCTAAGGCATCCGCCTCAAAGGTAAAGTCCGGCATACCTGGGCTTGACAAGATAGTGGGAGGGGGCTTCCTTCCAGGGCAGCTTATCGTGGTTGCGGGAAAGACTGGATGCGGCAGGACCACGTTTGGCGTGCAGTTCCTGGTGAACGGCATTGAGGATTATGGCGAGAGCGGGCTTCTTTTGTCATTTGATGAGAAGAAGAAATCGGTATTTTCCAACATGGCATCATATGGCTGGGATCTATCAGCGCTTGAGCGCGAGCGGAAATTCGTATTCATCGAGTATCCCCACAACGAGATGCTGCAGTTTGTGGAGCAGGAAAGCGCAGTGCAGGACTTGATTGAGGCGCTTGGCATAAAGCGCGTTGTAATTGATTCCATCACGCCATTTGCGCTCATGTTCCCGGACGGAAGCGAGCGGCATGCGAATTTGATGAAGCTGGTTGCAAACATACGCAAATGGGGCTGCACCACAATGGTTATTGCAGAGGATGTTTCAGACCCTGGGCACTCGCTGCCAAAGACTGTTTCTGGCATTGAGCTCATTTCGGATGGCATCATACACCTCTCGTTTGCGCTTGAGGGCAAGGTGCGAAGCAGGAATCTTGAAGTGATAAAGCTGCGCGGCACGCACCACCAACAGGGGCTTTTCAATTACAAGATTGACAATTCCGGCATATCGCTTGCAGGGAAGGGAGAGCATGAGGATTGACCCTTGGGGAAGCGAGCTTGCCGTGGATTTGGGCAAGCTGTTTGAGGAGTTTGGGCTCAAGGGCATTGATGAAGGCATAAAGAAGAGATTGGGCGCGGATTCCAGGCTCATTGCACGCGAGCTTTTGATTGCGCACCGTGATTTGGAACTGTTTTTGGCAGCTGCGGAAAAAGGGAAGGAGATTGCAGTGATGTCAGGCATCAAGCCGTCAGGGGATTTCCATCTTGGGAGCAAGCTTACGGCTGATGAGCTTATTTTTTATCAGAAGAAATTTGGCGCGAAAGTTTTCTATGCAATAGCGGATTTGGAGGCATACGCTGACAACGGGCTCTCCCTTGAGGAATCAAAGAAAAATGCCATTTCTAATGTCGCGGATTTGCTGGCGCTTGGGCTGGATGCGAAGAATGCGTACATTTACAGGCAGTCTCAGGAGAGGCGCGTGATGGCAGCTGCACATATTTATGGCGCGCGCACCACGATGGCAACGCTAAAGGCCATATATGGCGAGCGGAGCCCGGCCCTTTACATGTCAGTGCTATTGCAGGTCGGGGATATTCTTTTGCCCCAGCATAAGGATTTTGGAGGGCCTAAGCAGGTGCTAGTGCCCGTGGGGCTGGACCAGGACCCGCACATGCGCTTTGCGAGGGATATTGCATTCAAAGAAGGGCTGATGCTTCCCGCAAGCACGTATCACGTGCAGATGAAATCGCTGAAAGGCGAGACAAAGATGTCAAAGCGCGACCCGATGGGAATGCTCACGCTGTCAGATGATGAGGAGACTGCTGCAAAGAAGCTGAAGAGTGTCTTTACAGGCGGCAGGAATACTGCGGAAGAGCAGCATAAGCTTGGCGGCGAGATACAAAAATGCGTTTTCTATGAGATTTGCAAATATCATTTCATTGAGGATGAGAAGAAACTTTCGCAGATGAAGCAGGAATGCGTGAGCGGCAAGCTGCTTTGCGGAGAGTGCAAGGCAAAGCACATAACTGAAATACTTGGGTGGCTCAAAACACACCAGGCAAAGAAAAAGAAGATGATGAAAAAGGCACAGGAAATTGTTGAGGCTGGAGAAAAATAACTTCTTAGATTACTCCCATCCGTCCGATAAATGCACATTTCAATGCCTGCTCGTTCATCTCCGAGCGGTGCAGCATGCCTCTTGAGAGGAAATTTATTGCGCCGCCTTTCTCGCCTATTTTTTGGATGCCTGCAATTTCGGAAATGACATCGCCCATTGGCTTGCCCTCTTTTTTTATGCGCGCAAGGACGGCAGAGGGGATGGCAAAGCCCATGCTGTTGCCGAGAGTGAAGTTGTTGCCATCATAGACTGCACAAAAGACGATGTCGAAATGCTTGCCGGCAAATGAGAATAAGCCGCTTTCGAGCCCGATGCCATAGTCGCAGCCGGAAGCAGGAGCATGCGTGCTGCCAGAATGCGAGCCTGCGTGTGCATGGGCGCTTTTTCCGCCGGCTGCAATGCCTTTGCTTTGCCCATATGCGGCTTTTGCCCTGTTTATCGCGCCCGTGATTGTTTCTTCGCCAAAAGGCTGGTGGGAGACGCCGGAATGGACAGGCACCGCCTGAATCCCAGTTGCGCATTTGAATATTGCGGATGCCGCTTTCCTTGCTCCATCAAGCTTTGTCTTGTTTTCCGAGCCGATTGATAGCACAACCGGCTTTAATCTCATGCCTTTTTCATCCGTAATGCCGGCAGCGATTGCATTTGACGAAATCTTCTTCCAATCCTGCCCGAGTGCCAGTGGAATTGAGATTATTTTCAAGGGTGGCAAATGCGCTTTCTTTCTTTTTTCATTTATTTCATCTGCAATTGGCGCTGTTTCCGCGCTTACAATGATTGCATCAAGCGGTTTCTCTTTTGCTGCAGGGCCAAACCTGTCGTTTATTTCTTCTATCAGCCAGCCAGTTGCAGAATAGTTTTTTTGCAGGAAAGAGGCAAGCTTTTCCTTCCTTTCTTCAAATGCTGCAATGCCTTTGCCTTTTTTCTTTCGTGCAAAACCGTCGCTTGTGAGACCCACTATCACTTCGTCAAATTTTGCCGCTGCATCAAAAAGGGCGCGATGGCCATCATGCAGGTGCGAGAATGTGCCGCCGAGGATTGCGTTCATAATCTAACCCGGGAAGAAGCCGAGCAGGGCAATAAGGATGATTAATGCCAGACCAAATGCTATTGCAATCGCTATTGGAAGGCCAATCTTATACGGCAAATTTTTTTCATCATGATGATTCTTATAAAATACTATTAAAATTAATCCAACTGCTATTAAAATTGGAAAAATACAAGGTAGAAATATAAAATAGTCGAGCCACGTACCACAGCCACAAGTATTGTAGTTATAGCCGGGACATGCCACTATCATTGCTTTAGCGCCTTTTTCGGCAAGATTTTTTTCATATGGGGAGTCATAAGTGAAGGTTAAATTGTATTCCTTCCTCTCTTTTCCTTTGCACATGTCAGCAAGGATATTTAACGTCTTTCTTTCACCACCGCCAAAATCTGAGTCGATCAGATTGTAGACCTGATTTCCGCTGTCCCCGCTCACAGTAATACTTTTGAGTAAGGTCTTTTCGGATTCGACATTTTGAAGAACGAGAGATAGTGTGCCATTTGGCAATTGGATTACCTCCAAAACTCCGAATGGCCTTGCCTCACCGCGCCAATAGGTTTGGCTTTGTAATGATTTGGGATCGGCACACTGGCATGAGCTTGCCAAACCCGAAAAAAATAGCAGCGCAACAAATGCCAAAAGAAAAATTCGTTTTTGCATATTTACGTCCCCTCTTTCCATTCCTCAGCGTACTTTGCCTGCTCGGCAGTCGGCTTTTGCAATCTGATGCCCTGAGATTCAAGGAGCATGCGCGCTACGGAATCATCTAACTCTTTGGGAACATTGTGCACGCCAGCAGGCATTTTCTTCCCCTTTGCCAATTCCTGCACGCAGAGAGCTTGCACTGCAAAAGAGCCGTCCATGATTTCAATCGGGTGCCCCTGCCCGGAGGGGCGGGAGAGGTTCACAAGACGGCCTTCAGAAAGAAGGTAGAGCCTGCGGCCGTCCTTGAGAGAATATTGCATGACATTATCCTTGAGCTCATGCGTTTCCTTGCTCATCTTCTTAAGTTCCACCTCATTGATTTCGTTGTTGAAGTGCCCTGCATTCGCAAGTATTGCGCCATCCTTCATCTTTTCAAAGTGGGATTTCGCAAGCACGTTCTTGTTTCCGGTTGCTGTTACGAAAATGTCGCCTTCTGATGCTGCCTTGTCCATGTCCATCACGCGGTATCCATCATAAAGAGCTTGCAGGCCGCGCTGCAATCCGGATTCGTGGGGGCCGAGCGTGCCGTCCACTTCTACAACAATGACATTTGCGCCCATGCCCTTCATGCGCGAGGCAATTCCCCTGCCGCACCAGCCGTAGCCTGCGATTACGACTGTTTTTCCTGCAACAAGCTTGTTTGTGCAGCGCATTATCGCCTCGGTGGCGCTCTGCGCAGTGCCAAACTGGTTGTCAAGCAGGAATTTTGAGTGCGCGTTGTTCACTGCGAACACGGGGAACTTGAGCGCGCCTTCGCGGTGCATTGCCCAGAGGCGCACAATGCCAGTCGTGGTTTCCTCGCAGCCACCCATAATGTTGGAGAGCAAATCCTTGCGCTTTGTGTGAAGCAAATTGATGAGATCGCAGCCGTCGTCTATTACGATGTGTGGCTTGGAATCCAATACGGAATTGAGGCACCAGTAATACTCTTCATTTGTTTGCCCTGCCCATGCGAATATTTCTATTTTGCCATCTTGTGCAATGGCGGAAGCTACCCTATCATCAGTTGTGAGCGGATTGCATGAAGCGGCAGCAACCTTTGCGCCGGCTGCAACAAGTGTTTCAAGCAATATGCCCGTCTTTTTTTCAAGGTGCAATGCAACGCCTATGCGAATGCCTTTGAGCGGCTTTGCCTTCTCAAAATCAGAGCGTATTTTTGCCAAAACAGGCATGTTCAGGCGAGCCCATTCAAGCTCCTTTTGGCCTTCTGCTGCAAGCGAGATATTTTTTACCTTGGACATGGCATCCTCCCAAAGAAGTTATTGAAATCGCATTTTTTAATCCTGCCCTCCTTCTCTTAATATGGCACTTTACGCGATTGGCACGCCAGTGGTGGACTATTTTGCCAAGGTGGACGCCGGATTCCTGCGCGAAAACAGGCTTGTTTTGGGCGCGACGAACCTGATGCCCCGGAGAAAAGTGGATAAGATTGCAAAAAAGCTCGGAAAGAAAATCTTCTTGGTAGCCGCAGGGGACAATGCGCGCAATGTTTGCGAGGGTTTCTGCTTCCTTGGAAGCTCGGCGTCATATGAGGGAGTAATAGGGAATGATGCAGAAGGGAAAATGTTTGCTCGGAATCTTTTGGAAAAGGGAATAACTCCGCTTTTGCAAAAAAAGAAGGGCAATTCTGGAAAGATAATCGCGCTTATCACGCCGGACGGGCAGCGCACGTTTGCCGTGAATTTGGGGGAGACTCTAGGGCTTGTGAAGTTT
The DNA here is from genome assembly GCA_020056305.1 of archaeon. Classification (GTDB taxonomy): domain Archaea; phylum Micrarchaeota; class Micrarchaeia; order Anstonellales; family Anstonellaceae; genus JAGVIA01. Next base: position 20,370 of record JAGVIA010000056.1, read on the forward strand.
GACAGGAAGGCACTTTTGCAAGCAAGCGCGTTTTATGTGGCATCCATTACATTGTTTGGAAAATCTGCGCTTGCAAAAACTGCCAAAGAAGCGTTTCTTTATGCGAAAAAGCAGGGCGTGCTGACTGCACTGTCGCTTGAGAGCCCGCCAATGGTGAAAAAGGAGAGAAAAAAGCTGCTCTTGCTTGCGAAATACGCGGACGTCCTGTTCCTGAACGAGGACGAGCTTGAGGCGTTGATTGGAAAAAAGGGAGTGGAAGGCGAGGAAAAAATTGCGCTGCTGCTTCCAAATGCGAAAATATTTCTCAAGAAAGGCGAAGCTGGCTCGCTTGTCATATGCGGCAAGTCCCGCTTCATTGTTCCGAAATATGCCGCAAAGGCAAAGGACACCACGGGGGCAGGGGATGCCTATGCCGCAGGTGCGCTCTATGGCTTGTGCCACGGGTATTCCTGCGAGCAGGCTGCGAGATTGGGAAGCCATCTGGCTGCATCTGTGGTTGGGCAGTTTGGGGCAGGGGTGCCAAAAGGCGCAAAGCGGCTGGTCATCTGATTAATTTTTCTTCGCCTGCTTCCACATAAGCGCGAACTGGTTTCGGTAGCTCTTCGCATTCTCGGAGTTTTTTATGACGATTGCAAGGGGCGGCTTTGCAGTCCAGAGAAGGAGCATTACCGTATCGTTGTAGATGAACGTGTCGGTGAGGCTCGCGTACTCCTTGGGGTGGAAGCGCGCTTCCCCATAATACTCGCGCAGGACTTCCGGCTTCTTGACTTTTACTTCCTCGTTGAAAATCACCTTGCAGCGGATTTTCTGCTCGACCTTGCGCTTCTGCCACACATGCCAGAATGGCCCCATTGTTTCGCGAAACAGGCCCGCAACGCCAAAATCCAGGTATTCGCCGCCCTTTCCCATTTCATCAAGGGCGCGCTCAAGCACTGTCCGAAGGCCGCCCACTCCGCTGTAAACAGTCACTTCCTGCTTTTCCTTTGCCGCCATGTAGAGGCCTTCAAGGTTTGGAAGCGCCTGCTTCAGCCTTGTTTCGCGCTCCTTGAGGGCGTCAAGAAGGCGCTTTGGGTCTGTTGCCTCGAAATACTGCTTCTTTCCCTTGATAATCGCGGAAACAAGGCCCTTTTCCTGCAGCCTGTTGAGTATTTGGTAAGTGGTTGCCCGGTGCAATCCAGCTTTCTTTATTACCAACCCCGCAGTCGTCGAGCCGGAATCAAGGAGCGCAAGGTAGACCTTAGCCTCAGCCTCCGATAGCCCCATCTCCTGGAGTACAGAAATGTCTGTCATCTGGTCGCCTTGCATTGTACAAAGTGTTGTCTTATTTGAGACTACAGTTTAATAAATATCTGCCCCCTGAAGGGGGCAGTTTTCCTATATGAAGGACACCAGACTCATTTGGTCAAAAGTCTTTTGCACCTCCACAACTGATGTGGAAA
>JAGVIA010000102.1 GCA_020056305.1 archaeon
AGAAGCAAAAGTTGAGGCAGAGCAGATGCGCTTGGTTTCTTTCTGCTGAGCCTTCACATCAAGAAGCCCACGCCTTCAGGCGTGGGTCATTCACGCTGCTTATTGAGCATGGCGCGGATGTCAACCTAAGTGACGGAAACCTTGCCCCCTTGCATGAGGCGGCCCTATGGAACACCTCAGAAGAAGCCTTGCTGCTCATACTCAATGGAGCATCGATAGAAGCACGGAACGGCGCTGGCTTTTCACCCTTGCACTTTGCCGCGATGCACGCATGCTACGAGGTTGCGGAGCTTCTCCTTCTTCACCATGCGGATGTTAATGCTGAAGGGATCGGGGTGCCGGACACCATACCGGCAGGCCAAACTCCGCTTCACCTGGCAGCCGGAAACAAGCTTAATGGAACCACGCACGAGATAATAAAACTCATTGAACTATTGGTTAAGAATGGTGCTGAAGTCAATGCGGTTGATGAGAAAGGGCAGACGCCCCTTGACTTGAATTTGAAACGCTTTCCCAACCCAAGCGTTGAGGATGCATTGAGGCGGCTTGGGGCAAAAAGAAGCAATGAAATCCGTGAGCTTAGCTAAAGCTCGTTTTGAGACCGTAAATAAATGGGAGCGGTTAGCCGAATATCGCGCCCATGCCGATTTCTGCGCTGTTCTCCTCGTCCTCGATTTTCTTTATTATTGAATCCTTTAGAGGGCTTGTTATCTCCGTGGCGATGCCTTCGAGCTTGACTTTTGCAAATTTGTAGAACTCGTCGCTCATTGCAACGAAGAAAAGGTATGCCTTTTTGTCCTCGCCGCCGACCTGCGCGCCGTCCTTTACCTTGTAGCCGTTGAAGGAGAAGCTCATCTTTTCGTACGGGTTCTCCTCTAGTATCCTTTTGAGGTCTGCCTTTTTCTCCGCTGGACATTCAAAGACATGCTTTGCCATAAGATCACTGAAAAATTATGGAAAGAAGTTGAATTAAACCAATCTCTTTGTGCGGGCGTATACCACCATGAGGCCGGCAAGTATCACGATGAGCGGGCCGATTGGGACTTTTGAGTTTATCCAGCCGATCTCCTGCGCCATCCAGAGTATGCCGAATACCGCGAGCATCAGCCCCCAGGCAATCTGCTTGTAATACTCGTCGGGGTAGTGGATGACTTCGCCATCAAAATAGTGAGGATGAGATTCCATTTTTGCGGATGACTTTTTCATGCATATCAGCCTCCTTCGCCAGAAGAACGGATGGAATGTTTAAAAGGCTAATTAGAAGAACGCCATTGCTGGTGCCATGGCAAGCATTGTTTTCTTTGAGCTGGAGAATTGGCAGAGGCGGCAGTTTGAGCGCAAGCTGCGCGGGCATGCGCTCTCGTTTATCGAGGGGCATCTTTCAAATGAAAACATAGCGAAGGCTGCCGAAGCCGAAATGCTTGTGCTGTTCATTTATTCAAGGGTCGGCAGGGCAGAGCTTGCCGCCATGCCAAAAGTGAAGATGATTGCGACAATGTCGACTGGTTTTGACCATATCGACATGGCAGCATGCAAGGAACGCGGCGTGGCAGTGTGCAACGTGCCTTCGTATGGCTCTGAAACGGTTGCCGAGCATGCCATGGCGCTCATTCTGGCGCTCTCAAAAAAGATACTGCCGTCTGTTGAGCGGACGAGGCGCGGGGACTTTACGCTTGAGGGACTTCGCACGTCAGACTTGCAGGGGAAGAAGCTGGGCATTGTCGGACTTGGGAGGATTGGCAGTCATGTCGCGAAGATGGCGAGGTCGTTTGGCATGAAAGTGCTGGCATTTGGTCCCCATTCCGACCCGGCGGCTGCGAAGAAGCTTAGGTGCAAACTGGTAGGGCTCGATGAGCTTTTGGAAAAATCAGACATTGTGAGCCTGCATGCGCCCCTGACTCCGCAAACGCATCACATGATAAATGTGGAAACAATTGCAAAGATGAAGGACGGCGCAGTCATTATCAATACTGCGCGAGGCGGGCTCGTTGATGCAAAGGCGCTTGTTGCCGCGCTTGATTCCGGCAAGATATCCGCAGCAGGGCTTGACGTGCTTGAGGAGGAGTGCAACATAAAGGAGGAGGCGCAGCTCCTGTCGCCTGATTTTGCAGGGGAGTGCGACCTGAAAACCGTGCTTGCAAACCACATTCTTCTCAACAGGCCCAACGTGATAATCACGCCGCACAACGCTTTCAACAGCACCGAGGCTTTGCAGAGGATTGTTGATGCGACGATTGGCAACATCAAGGCGCATGTTGGCGGGAAACCGGAAAATTTGGTGGGATAGGAAGGCCCGTTGCCTTTTTCCATCTAGACCGCAAGCTTTTTGGAGGCAGTTGCAGGCATCGGAAAGTCATCCATGCACGCCTCGCAGCTTTTGCCAAGGCGGCATTTTGGCATCGGCTTGTTGCCCATGTCAAAGTCAGGATGCTTCATTATCTGGCAGATGCGCCGCTCAGTCTCCTTCGAGATGCAGTGCTCCATTATGCATGCCTGTTGCCTTGCCTCGCTTGGCGGCACTTTAAGGTATTCCACAAAAAATCTTTCCAGAAGCTGGTAGCTGCGGAGCGTTTTTTCTGCTGCCGTCTTGCCTTTTTTCGTAAGCGTTACGCCATGGTAGGGGGAATGCGACACGCATTTCTTTTTTGAGAGCTTGTCCAGCATTCCGGTAACTGAGGCTGGCGAGACGCCAAGGGCTTTTGCAATGTCGGTTGTGCGGACAGCCCGCTTGCTCTCAGACAATGAAAGTATTGCCTTTAGGTATTCCTCTTCTGCCGAATTGGAAGGCTTCCTTTTCATCTATTAGGTTCTGCCCGCAACGCTTATAAATTTGCAAGCCAAATTTTAGGAGCACCTAAAATAATCTTAGGAAGACCTAAAACATGAAGTTGATTGTGATGAGTCTTGCAGCTACGCCAATAACTCTAAGTAAAGAAGCGGCAGGGCAACATGCGTGCTCAACGTGCAAGCTTACTTCGGCATGCAGCGCCGGACGGATGGTAACAAGCTTCCCCCAAGATGTTCAGGGCCGCATAGACGCCTTAGTCGTGCTCATGAACGATTTTAGGAAATTCTGCACGGACACAGGCATTGAAGCATCAGAGCGTGGAATCAAGCATAAGGAAAGCAAACAGATAGATGGCAAAACTCTGGAGCAGCTGGAAAGCAGGTATGATGGGATTCTTGATGCTGCTGACAGACTGAAGGCAGAGCTGGGCGAAATATATCCGACATTGAAAGAGGCAGTAAGCCATGCGCTAGGAACTCATGCCAATGATGTTTTTCGGTTCATTTACAATAGCACGAATCAACGGTAGTTTTGATGTCCTTTTCTCCCCCGTCCCCACAGCAGAATACCAATGTTCCAAGAAATCAAAATGCGAATTTTGGGAATGCCCAGACGAGTGTGAAAACAGCAGAAATGACACAAAAGCAGGCGATGACAGAAGGCTTATGCCAGATCTGTCCAGGGGGGTTGTGCCCGGGTTGTAGCGATAAGAATAAGAAAGATATCGAAACTGAGGGCGCAAGCCGAAGCAAGGGCAGATTAAGTTCCCTGATTGAAGTTCCGGAGGCGCCTGCTGCAAAGGCACATGATGAAAATGTGGCGCCAGAAAACACTTACATTGCAGCTGCGCCAGATTACATATCTGCCCCGGCTGCACAAGTCCAAAATTCCCAGAATGGCAAACCCGAACAGATCGCGCAGAACTCACCTCAATTAATGGCGTCGCCCACATCTCAAAATCAGGGTTTTTCACACGCATATGTGCCTATCCAACCGGTATTTGTGCAGTTTCAGCCCCAGCAATCGGAAGTCGCCCTTGCGGCGCTGCTTAATGCGAACATCGAACGCGAACAGCCTAAAATTGCCAGGGAGGCCGCCAGTATTGAAATTCGGAAAAATGCCGAACGGCCTGCACAATACGCGAGCGCGTGGGATTTCGGTTTGTTGCCAGTGCAACATAAGTCTGTTGCAACAGAGCAGAATGACGATTGGAAAAATAGCATCGGAGAATCTGTGAAATATTCCGCAAAATCCGAGAATTGGCGTGCTGTAGCGAAAAACAACTATGGCACCAGTGCAGCTTCAAACGCCAGGGAGAATGAAAACGCTGGAAAAAAACAATATGTAATAGGCGCATATACGTATGAAGACATCATTGCATCTGCGTGGCTTCGGAAAATGTACGGGCATCTGGTAGGGTTGGCAGAGCAGGAGACGGAAGTTGCCAACCACGCCGCAAAGAGCAACGCAGGGGATGAAAAACGGGGAGCGGAAGGCAGAATTGGAAATTTGGCAAATTGGAAAACGCCAGCGAGCCTGCCTTCCGAAAAAGACGGGCGAGGCGAGCATGATGGCGGCACGCGGGACATGGGAAAGGAAGGGGGGAAGCCGAAGCAAAAAGACTTGCAAAAAAGCAAGCCGGCGCAAAAAGTTGAAGGCATAATGGCGGCTTATAACGAGGATGCGCTGGCTGATGGGATTGCTGCCGGCATGCGGAAAAATCTCTGGGGAAGCAGGCGAGGCCAGGCAGATTTGCCATTCGGGGCTGAAACAAAGCAGAAAAAAATAGCCAAGCTTGAGCAGGAGGCATCAAAGCTTGCGAAGGAATTGGAAATGCTGGAAAAAGCAAAAGAGAAGGCAGGAAAGGGGGGAGGCGGGGAAATCTGGCAGAAGGCTGAGAGAACGCAAAAAAAGCTTGCGGAAATAGAGGAAGCGCTTTCCAAATTGCGGGCAGAAGAAAAAAATGACGCAGGCGGCAAGCAGGCAGCCAAAATAAGCATGTCGCTTGCCGGCATACTGTCCGAACTTGGCAGGGCAGGGGAGGAGCGCGAGAAACGGCTTTCCATGCTAAGAAAAAACGAGCTGGCGTTTTTGCTGAAGATTCTCATTGCGCGCAGGAACGCCCTGATTGTGTTCCTTGCGGCAGGCAAGGGCAAACGGGATGGAAAGGGAAGGAAGAAACGCATTCGGGCACGGAAGGAACTTTCGCAGCTAAACAGGCTGATAGAAGAGATAGAATCTTTGCTGAGCTGAAAAATCCAATAAGC
>JAGVIA010000028.1 GCA_020056305.1 archaeon
CCGAGAGGCAGCCTAAGCTGCCGCCAGAAGATTTTATCAAAAATCCGGTCTTCGGGCCGGTTTTCAGGCACCGGATTCAATTACTTTCGGAAGTACTGTTCATTGCGTCTTGGACTATTATATCGGGGCTTCCGTCGCCATCGATGTCAGCGAAGCTTGGTGCCGGGGCAAAGTAGCTATCGGTCATGAGCGGCCAGCCCTCCACATCGCTGCCGTTTGCATAGAATGCCCACAGCCCTATTGAAGGCACAAAAAATTCGTCTATCCCGTCCCCATTCAAGTCCGCGCTTGTTGGCGAGCCGATAGACGAATAGCTGTAAAAGTCCACAGGCCAGCCGGGCATTACGCTGCCGTCAGTGTCAAACAGGTATGCCACTCCGAATGGCGAGCCATGCGGGATTGGCCGGAGGCATGTGTATGAAGATTCGCCCGAATACCCTATCTCAAGCTCATCATCAGCATCGAAGTTGCCAATTGCCGGACTTGGCATGAGATAGGCTGCCCCGCAGTCCGGAAGCGCCACCGGCCATCCGTCAAGAACATTCCCGCCCATATCTGTCACGAAAAGCGAGCGGTTGAAGTTCGTATCCAGGATGAATATCATCTCATCCTGCCCATCGCGGTTTATGTCCGCGACAACGGCAAATGTGTTATGCCCCCACGGGACCATAAGGGGCGTGCTGTTTAGGTAATCCGCGCTCCAGAGAACTTCTCCGGTTTGCGACTGCGCCATTATTTTTGAGGATGATGCCGGGTCCTCTTTGTTGTAAAACACGTCAGTCGGGCTTCCGCTTCCAAAATCCCTCACCTGCAGCGAGAATCGGTTTGGCAGCGAAAAAGAATCAATCGGGGATTGCACAGACCCGATTACCTGCCCGTTTTCTGGCGAGATGGCAGCCACCTCTGTCCTCTCCCCGTCATCAGCGTGCCTGACAAACGAGAGCTCTGTCTGCCCGTCATTGTTCACGTCTGCCGCATGCGGGATCAAGTAGTTTCCATAGAGATTGTATCCAGAGCTGCCGCCATAGTGAAGGACCGGCAGCGGATAGCGCGCCGGGAATCCTTCTGGCAGGTCGCGCTGCAGCGCAATCATTGCAAACGGCGTCATGTTGTAAACCGCATCATCGCTGGCATTGAACACCTGCAATTTGAACTGGTATAACCCGCTTGGAAGCGCAGGCGATGGCTCAAAGCCGCCAAGCCTTCCATCCTCCACTGCCTGCATTCCGCCATTCTCAAGCGAAATCCCTTCAAATGTCCAGTCCTCTGTCCCGTTTGGCGCATACGCAATCTCATACCTGTGTTCAGCAGGCATGAGAATTGTTCCACGGATTTCAAACCCGTCCCGATACACATCCCCGTCAAACGGTGTCAGCACATACCCGTATTTCACGGCGAATGAAAAGTAATCGCTGTTGCGCGAGTTGTTTATCCAAAGCCTCACAAGGAAGACTCCCTCTCTTGGGAAGAACCTTGTCTTGTTTATTTCTGCAAATGTTATGGTGGCATTCTCGCCTTCTGCAATATTCACGATGCCTGTCTCGCGCAGGCTTTGGTCATACATGCCCTCGTGCAAATACCATAGATGATTGTAGTCGGGGCCGATGTATGCAACATCGTACCGGTACTGGTGCGGGCCTATTTGCTCTTGCCCGAATGCGGCAACATTTGCCTCGAACTGCACAGTGCCGCCAGTTTCGATTGTTTTCCTTAGTTCCACAATAATGGGCCTTGGAAGAGTATCACTTAGCGCAGTGCTTATGCGCCCATGCCCCATCGCAAACGGGTTCATTTCGTTTGAATATCCGCCAGCATAGGTGTTGGCGCCATTGCGAAGCAGGAATTTTATTTCATCCGGGCTCCAGTCCGGATGCTTCTGGAGCAAAAGTGCCGCAAGCCCGCTCACATGCGGGGTTGCCATCGAAGTCCCCGAGATGCTCACGTGCGCCTGGTCAATGCACCTTCTGCTTGCCCATGCGCTGCCATGCTCCGCGGCGCAAATGTTCACTCCTGGCGCAAGCACGTCGGGCTTCACGCTTCCGTCATTTAACGGGCCGCGCGAGCTGAAACTCGCAAGAATGTTATTCTTGTCCGTGGCACCTACTGTAATTACTCTTTTGCCTGTTCCCGGGGTCCCAATTGTCCGAAAAGAACTGCCGGAGTTCCCTGCCGCAATGACTACGATAACTCCGCCTTCCACCATGTTGTTTGCGCCCAATGCAAGAGGCTCGTTCGGGTCATTGCTGCTACCTCCAAGGCTCATTGATGCGACATCAAGATGGTCCCACATGTTCAAGTCTTGGTTCGGGTCAAGCACATATTCATATGAGCCGGCAATCGCCTCCCCCGGGCATCCGCCTACCGGCATGCAGACCTTGTAAATGTATAATGTTGCATCTGGTGCAACTCCAAAAATTGGCAATCCGTCCCCTGCAGTGCCATTTCCCGCAATGGTTGCGCCAACATGCGTGCCATGCCCGTGGTCATCCATCGGGTCTGCATCATTGTTCACCAAATCATATCCGCCTTCCACCTTGCAGCCTTCTCCAAAGCACGCGCCAACTTCAGGCAGCGCAAAATCCGGATGAGTGTAATTTATGCCAGTGTCAATGACTGCCACCTTGACGCCAGCGCCGCTAAAGCCCTGGTTCCAAAGCACCGATGCTTCAATTATCGGAACTGATTCGCGCAGGTACGTTTCCGCCATGAGCATTGGGGATACTTTCTTTGCAAAATGCATCTTTCCAATATCATCTGCTTCGCGCGCGCTTAGCCTGACAGTTATCCCGTTCAATGCAAGCACCAAATCATTGCGCGGCCTGCTTGCAAAGTCAGGTATTGTTTGTGAAATATACCCAATATACTCAGCGTGCTTTGTGAGAAGCCATTGCGCATATGTTTGTGTTTGCGCATATTCCTCCGGGGTGTTCGAGTTGCCCGCAAGATGCACGGACGCGGGCTCTTCCGGGAATTCTATGAGGTACGCACCAGTATATTTTGGCAAGCCCGAAAGCGAATTATATTGAATAAAACCGTCCGGCAGCACAGTGGCATTAATGAAAGTTTGGTTTTGCGATGAAAACATCTCACGCTCAAACGGGTTTCCAATAGGCAAAACCCAATCCTTATTGTTTGGGGCGCCCAAGGCAAAAAGAGATGCAACAAGCAGCAGCCCACAGAACGCGGCGATAGATATATTTTTCATTTAAACCATCCTCCAATAAAAATTATTTTATGAGCATCATCTTTTTTGTCTCCGAAAATCCGTTCACTTCGAACTTGCACAAATACATCCCGCTTGGCAGCCCGTCCGCATTGAAAACCGCGCTGTATTCGCCGGCAGTTTTTGTCTCGTCCACAAGCGTCACAACCCTCCTGCCAGTCACATCATAAACCCTGATTTTCACATGCGCGCGCTTGGGGACCTCAAATGCAATAGTGGTTGACGAATTGAACGGGTTTGGGTAATTTTGCAAAAGCCGGAATTCCGCGGGAAGTGCTGGGCGCCCAATGCCGCCCACATCAGTTGTGTCACAAGATAGCCCGGTCCTCTCAAGGATGATCTGCTTGGTGCTGTCAATTGCCATATTCCGGTCAAGCACAATCCACTCCCAGCCGCGAAGCGCCAGTGTTGTGCAATGGTCTGCAATAAATCTCACATTATCCCAAATCGTGCTGTCAATGTCCACAATGAGCAAGCCTTCCAGCCCGGGGCGCATGTTTGGATTTCCTGAGCGCGGGATTCCAACTCCCACTACCATCGGGTACTGGGTGCCGTTATGGAATATCCCATCTATCGTGCACAATGATACTTCGATGCTGCAGGCTTGCACTGCCTCAACAACGTCCGTAAGATAAGGAGAAACATCCAGCGAATATCTCACAATTTTTTTTGCATCTGCGTCTTTTCCAATTGCCAAATTTGCGCCTTGTGCAACCGCTTCAATTTTTTGCTTGAGCCCATCCGGTGGCAAAATGGGCGCGCGCGCAAAAGACGGTGCAGGTGAAACTAGCTGAATAATGGAATTGATTGCATGGGCTCCAAGGAAAAGCGCCACCCCACATGCCCCCAGCCTGTTTTGCACCAAGTGCCTGTTCTCTAAGTGATTAGAAGAAGAATTGTTGTGCTGTTTGAGTAAAGCCATCAGGCATCACTAGCCAATTATCTCTGTCCTCCCGTCGATTATTTGTTGTAAGAAGTATATAGAGGTTTATGGGCGTAGGGGGGAGAAACACAAGGATGATGCTAGGGTCTGGCTGAAACACAGGGATACGCCGTCCAAAAAAATACAACCGAGGCTAAAACAGCGTCTGCCCTTATGTTTTATCAGCAGTTGAAAAACCCATCACTCGCACAAACGGGCAGTCTTTTATCTAGATGTTCATTTTGGTCATCTAGTGAAAAGAAGCTTTTTATTCTTTGCTGTGGATAACCCTCTATGGATGACACTTACAAGCGCAAATACGACCGCGTGCTCGACATATTGGGGGATGTCTCCGATTGCGCAGGCAAAAGGCTTGCGCTTGCCGGCGGCACAGCACTCGCCCTGTTTTACCTGAAGCACCGCGTGAGCGTGGACTTGGATTTCATCCCGATTACAGGAGAGGAGAGCGAGCTCAAGGAAGCGCTCAAAGGCTGCCTTTCAAAGAAGGGCTACCGCACGCAGCGCGGGGCATACACAAACCAGTTCATGGTGCAATTTGAGGATACCACCATAAAGGTGGAAATTTTCAAGCCATCATTCAAAATTGGCAAGACCTCCCTTTTTCCAGTCGGCTCTTCTCAACTCCACGTGGTTTCCCTCAAAGACCTGATGCTGATGAAAGTCGAGGCATATTCCGCCAGATTAGAGGCGCGCGACCTTTTTGACATAATGGTTGGAAACGGGGAGAGAGCTGCACTCACATTGCTCGCAAAATACGGCGAGCCGAAAAATCTGCCTGATGTCGACAAGATGGCCAATTCGCAACAAGATGCAGAACGATTTAGGAGGATGATTTCCAATGCTACCGCGGCAGGTAACTAGCTTTGCCCAGCTTGCAAACGAGGGCTTGCGCAAAGAAAAGATACTTTCCCTAAGCCATGCCCTGCGGCTTTTCCCAACCCCGTTCAAGGGAATCTATTATGTTCCATCCGAAGAAGAGCGGAAAGGGAGATTTATCGAGAGGCCGCTGCGCGTGCTTTGCGCAGCCCTTCCTTTTTTCCTTGGCACAAACAAGTTCTATTTTTCTTGCAGGACGGCAGAGGAGCATCTAGGGATAGCCTGGCAGCCTTACGGGCAAGTGCATATCGTCAATCTGGCCAAAAGCGGCAGGATACAATTGGCAAAACGGGCTGCCTCCAAGCTTTCCTCAGGCACCCACCGGGCAAGGAACATATCGCGAATCCTATCCTATTATGGAAACGAAATAATTTTCCACAAGGCATCAAGCCTGGAAAAGGCGAAATTCAAGGACACTCCTTACGGCAGATTCGCACTGCGTTCGCAGATAAAAGCGGACAGGAAACGATTCAGGGAAAAGTAGGTTTCCGCTGCCCACCTCGTAGATTGACTAAGCGGAGTTAGGTCATCGTCGAAAGTCAGCCGTAAGACTAGTGCATGATGCTAGGTGCAGGGGGAGAAACACAAGGATGATGCTTGGGTCTGGCTAAGTTTGCTTGGCAACAATCCGGTTCACTTGAACACGAAGAGATAATTCTTTTCGTATTCCTTATGGTCGCCGATAAAGAAGACCGTTCTTGCCTTTGCGCTTTTGTGCCGCTAGTGCTTAAATACGTTATACCCAAAACCATCACCATGCGGGGCACTATTCAGCCGCGTTTGGCGTTGCTTTTTGCTACTCTGCTCCTGGTTCAGGGGTTTGCCAATGCTGGAGCGAGCGGAGGGCGGGTTTGGGAGTATACGGAGTGCAGAGACCAAAGCCGGATACCCTTTTCCTTTGCCATGGATTTCACAGAAAGCGAGTTTGCAAGCAAACCAAAAGGCACCGCTATTGCTATTTCAATTAACGCTATTTACGCTTCGTGTTCTACAAATTGCTACTCTTCAATCTGCAGCTGCACCTATCATATCTGCCCTCATGCGAATAGAACCCAATTTGTGCTTCGAATTTATGAAAAACAGTCAAACACGAGCACTTATTACGATTTCAGCATACCTGAGGGGGATAGGCTAACTGGCGGCAACTATACTCTGTATATCCGCGCCAATAGCGTCGATGTCAGGCGGGCAGGCCAGATAGCCAGTGTCGGCCAAGGCGGGAAAATAGGCATCTTTGACATCGTTCTATACTACGTAATGGGGATGTCCGCCCAAATGGCGGCCCTTGCCTTTCAGGAAGTGGCAAAAACGCCAGCTGAAGCCTGCATCGTATCTCTTCTATTGCTGCTTATCATCGCTGCGCTATTCTTTTTTGTGATAAAACCGCATGCCAAAAGAAAGGCAAAATCGTAGCACCCATCTTAAACCTCTTGAGCGTGTCCCATTCAGGCAAAGGGCACTTATGTAATTTCGTGCGGTAGTGCACTCAGGCAAAAGGAAAGTGCAGGCTCGAGTTGACTTCGTCAACTGATCCGTGCATTTCGCAAGCGAAATGCAGGGGGAGAAACACAAGGATAAAGCTAGAGTCTGAAGGTTTGAGTCGCTATTATCTTGTTCACTCCACGTTACTTTAACTTAATGATACTTAACAATAGTTGAGCCTGTTGCAAATTGCCTCTGAAGCTTCTTCTTAGGGAAAGCTGCTTACGACTTTTGTGAGAATAAAGCCTCAGTCGGAGTCTTCGACCCCTTGC
>JAGVIA010000037.1 GCA_020056305.1 archaeon
CCGAGAGGCAGCCTAAGCTGCCGCCAGAAGATTTTATCAAAAATCCGGTCTTCGGGCCGGTTTTCAGGCACCGGATTCAATTACTTTCGGAAGTACTGTACTCCTTTGACAAGACGTAAACTCCGTGGGTCGTCTGGATATCTTTGGGCCCCTTGCCAAGCTCGTGCCCAAAATGCGCTGCGAACCGCTCTGCTGCCTTGGCTGAACCGATGACCTGTTCGACAAAAAAGCTTCCTGCCATGGACAGGAATTCAATCACTGTCTTGGGCTGGATGTTCCCATGAATTTCCTCGTACATGGCAGTGACAATTTCCTCGTGGAATATCACTATGCCAACATCACAAGAGAGCCCGGGCCTCGAATTGGAAACAACCGGATTGAAAAGATATGCCTCGGCGCCAAAGAAAAAATCGCCTCGGTATTGCATCGGTGTGTTATTGGATCCGCCAATCTCGGCAATGCCGGAGGAAGCCCCGAAATACACGGGAGTCTTAGGGCTTGCAATGGCGCCTTTGTTAAACGTGGCAAACTCAAAAAGCGCAGCACTTGACATCTGGCCTTTTGCAGACCAGCAGCCAATCTTCTGGGGATCCATTATCTGGGGAACATTCCTCACAGTCACGATGTGCACTGGATTGGCGCGTGTTTTTCCATCGGAAGGATTGCTGTCACTAGTGTTTGTTTCGACAGCCACATCATTGTCTCTGCCAATCTTGATCGTGGTCATGGGACCGTTAAGGGCAACTTGCAAATGCTTCAGGGCATGCCTTCTTAACGCGGTGGCATCAACCTTCGGTGCGGAAGATATTCCTTCCATTGCGATAAGGAATCCGACCATAATTTCACCTAAGCACATGTTATATTGTAATTAGTATATCGGCATGGTTTATAATGTAACTGTTTAGGTTTGTGAAGCTCTCGAAGACAGATGGCCTGTTGCATATTCAACGAAGTTCTGCCCTTGAAGCTGCGGCTGCAGCACAGAAGATGATGGGCCTTGGGCAAGCCCAAAACAACGGCGTTATTCCTTTTTTGCATATCCTGAAAGGAACACAAATCCGCCAATCAGCATTATCAGCGCCGGGCCGGTAGCGCAGGATTCGAGGAGGGGCGTCTCTCCGCATTGCGGGCCAGCCTTGTCAACGCAGGCATCCGCTACATCAAAGCAGCTGGTAAGCACTCTCGAGTCGCAATCCTGCTTATCGTTCCCAGTGGCTAGACTTGCTTTGCATGCATTAAGCGATTCTATGCATGCATCTATCTGGGGGCACTTGCCAGCCGCGTATTGCGCGGACATTATGGCGTGCGATGTTGCAAGGCAGGTGGTTCCGCCGGCTTGCTTTGCCTTGTAGCACGTCTGGTTCATCTTTCCGTTATCGTCAAAAGAGCACTCGCTGCAGGATTTTGTGTAAGCGCTTGACGCGCATCCGGCAAAAGCCATGCCTGCGAAAAGAAGGAACATCACTGCCATCAAGCCAATTTTCACCAATGCCACCACCAGAAAAACTTTTGCATATCAGGTTTAAATTCGTTGCAGGCGCTGCCACAACCAGCAAAACACATTCAGATAAGCATAAATAGTCCGATTTGCGATATGTAGCTTCAATATCTTTTTTAGAATCAATGGCGGGGCGGATTGGAACAGGCAGGCAAACACAACAAACAAACTCCCAGTGAAATGATGGAAGAACCCGCCGCAAGCGCAAATGCCCCTCTCCAGCCCAGTGCGCAGCCCGCCTCCTCGCCGCTTTCAATCCCGCATGCCATCGGGGAAAAGCTTCTCGCAGGCCCTATCACTCTCAAAAAGGAGCTTGGGCTCCTAGGCGCATTCTCAATGGGCTTTGCGGATGTCGGTGCGGATATCTTCCTCGCACTTGGGCTCATTGCGGCATACGCGCATGGGCTCATGCCGTTTGCAATACTCATTGCCGCAATAGTGTATATCACATCAGGATTGGCATACGCGGAGCTTTCTGCCGCAATACCTGTTTCCGGCGGGGCATCTGCATATGGCAAGCGCGCATTTGGAATGGGTGTGGGATTTCTTGCAGGCTGGGGCCTGATGCTGGACTATACCATAGATATTGCGCTCTTCGCAGTTGCCGCAACAGGCTACCTCTCGTTTTTCTTCCCGCAGATAACGCTGATGTTCTCTGCGGTTTCCGCGCTCCTCATCTTCATATTGCTTTTTGTGAATCTCCTTGGCATCAAGGAGTCGTCGGCTATAAACTCATTTCTTACCATCATCGTCATAATCATAATTGGCGTGCTTGTCTACTTTGGCTACAATTCCGCATTTGATGCAGGCAAGTTCCTACGAGGCATCGGCAATGTGGAGTCAGACCCGGGCATCGGGAACTTCCTGTATTCCATAACACTTGCGATGGTTGCGTTTGTCGGGATAGAGAGCATCTCGCAGGGCGCGGAAGAGACAAAAAACCCTGGCAAAACGCTGCCGCGCGCAACGCTGCTTGCGGTTTTCTGCGTGGTGCTAATCGCAGTGGTGCTCTCGGTGATGGCGCTTGGCATCGTCACCCCGCAGGTGCTTGCAGACAACATGAACAGCCCGCTTCTGCCCATTGCGGCTGCGTTGCCGCATGCGGATGTGTTTGTGCCGGTGATTGCCATTTCCGGCTTTCTTATCTGCTTCGTGTCCGCAAACACTGGCATCATCGGCGTGTCCCGGGTGGCATACTCGATGAGCTCCACGAACATGATATCCCGCAAGCTCAAGTGGCTTCACCCGCGCTTTCGCACGCCCTGGGTGACGATTGCAATTTTCTCCCTTGTCGCAATGGCGCTTGCGTATTTTGGCAGCATGGTTTTTCTAGGGGAGCTCTACGCGTTTGGCGCGCTCACCGCTTATTCGGTTGCGAACCTGTCACTAATCGCGCTTAGAATAACCGAACCTGACCTGGGCAGGCCGTTCAAAGTGCCCCTCAATGTGAGATTCGGAAAATATGAGATATCCATAATCTCAATAGTGGGAGTGATTAGCTGTTTCTCAGTGTTTGCGCTTGTCGCGCTTCTGCACACCGAGGGCAGGAATTTTGCGCTTCTTTGGTTCCTGATAGGCGCCGCGCACTTCATCCTGTATAAGAGGTACCGCGGGCTCAATAAGTAATGTTTTTGCGCACATAATCAAAAATTCCGAACGCCCATGCAAAGTGCCCCTACCGTATCTCCTCTGGATTCCACGTGACGCGGTAATTCTCGTTTAGCGAATCCAATTTTTTCATGTCTGCAGCAGAAATTGAGAAGTCAAATATGTTCGCATTCTCCCGTATGCGCTGGGGCGTCTTGGACTTTGGAAGCGGGATGACCTTGTGCTGCACACACCAGCGAAGCAGCACCTGTGCAGAAGTCTTGGAATATTTTTGCGCAATCGCATGCACAACCGGGTGCTCGAACTTGTCCCCGCGGGTGAGCGGCGCGTATGCCTCAAGCTGTATTTTGTGCCTGGTGCAATAATCCAGTAAATCTTTTTGGAAAAGGAAAGGCGAGAACTCGACCTGGTTCACCGCAGGGACCACGCTTGTCTGCGCAAGCAGCTCTTCGAGATGCCGGATAGTGAAATTGCTCACGCCAATTGAGCGGCACTTATTGCCATCAAGCAAGCCCGTGAGCGTTTTCCATGTCCTGTTGCGGATTTTCTCAACAGGCCAGTGTATGAGATACAAGTCAATGTAATCAATTTTGAGAAGCGACAGGCTTTTTTCAAAAGCGCCAATCGGGTCGCCATGGTCAGAGTTCCAGATTTTTGTTGTTACAAAAATCTCCTTTCTTGGGATGCTGCAGTCGCGCACTGCCTTTCCGACATCTTTTTCATTCCGGTAATATGTTGCCGTGTCAATTAGCCGGTAGCCTGTTTTGAGCGCAAAGGATACGGCATCCTCGGTTTCGCGGCCTGGCTGTGTTTTATACGTTCCAAATCCGAGTGCCGGAATCCGGACGCTGTTGTTGAGCTTGTAAGCGGATGCGATGCCCATGGTACAAAAGACGACAACGGGCTTTAAATTTGCATATCTCGTTATCTATGCGCGAGGTGGGCATTATGGAAGGTTTCAGGTTTGTTTTTGTGCTAGCTATTTTTGGCATGCTGCTTTTTGCAGGGTGCGCGGGCGAAAAGCCAAAAGAGGAGAAAAAAGGCGAGGAGATCAAGCCGATTGAGGAGAAACCGGTAGAGCCTCCGCCTGTGCTGCCAAATGAAACGCCTATAAAGAATGAGACTGTGCCGCCTGTGAATGAAACGCCGGTGCAGCCACCTGTGCAAACAGTATCCTGCCGTGTTGAATTCCAAAAGGCATCATCCGACATCTTCCTTATTGAAGTGCTCAATGTCAAGCCGGCAGATGCAAAAGTTACCGTGCTCTGCCCGAACAATGACATGGGTGCGGACAGGGGCAACGGGCTGTTCTTCTGCGGCGGCCTTTCTGCGGACCTGGCTGTAATCGCCTATGCGAATGGAAAGGAATGCGGCAAAGGCAATTTCTCAATCGCAACTGTGGGCTTCCCCCAGGACCTGCCAACCGGCCCGAATGCAAGCGGTTGCACAGTTGTGCTTGCAAAGCCAACAATACGCGCAGGGGAGTCAGTATACGTTGACATAGGCTACTACATTGCGTCGCAAGCATCATCCGCGGAATACAGCTGCGGTGACAGGACAATGACGGCAGGCAGCGGGCTGGTGCGCGAAACAGCATATTGCAAATTCTCAACAGTTGGGAACTATAACGTATGGCTCAAGGTTGACGGGAAGGAGTGCGCAAGCGCGCCCCTGAAAGTCGAATAGCCTCTTTTTTCTTTTTATTTTTCCAGCTTTTTTCCGTTTTATTTTTCTTGCCGAAAGCAGCACAGCGTTTTCTTTTACTTTTTTTCCATCTTCTTTTTTTCATTTATTTTCTCATAAATCCGCTTGCCCATCTCTTCTGCCTGCCACCAGTCCAGCCCGTCTGCAATTATTTCATATCCAGTGGATCCGGCAGTTGAAATGCGCAAGGATGCAATGCCTATGATCTTGTCAATGAAAGAGCGGTATGTCATCGAATCCGTGACCATGTGAATGGAGAGCGTCTTTTTGTAATGTGCAAGGATGCCGGTTTCGTATATGAGCGTCCCCTCCTCAATCGAAAGAGTTGTGGCGCGCACGTAAAGAAGCGTGTGGATGACGCCGACA
This sequence comes from archaeon, assembly GCA_020056305.1. Taxonomy (GTDB): domain Archaea; phylum Micrarchaeota; class Micrarchaeia; order Anstonellales; family Anstonellaceae; genus JAGVIA01. The sequence continues at coordinate 5,177 of JAGVIA010000037.1, forward strand.
AGGGGCACTGCGCAGGCAATCACCATAAGTGGCACGCCGATGATGCCAAGGAGATATGGCGCAATTGCCCCAAAGAGAATCGCAAGGATGCAGATGACGGCAAGCAGTGTGGGAAACGTGTAGAACCGGATGTAAAAGCCCTTTGCAGAGGGGTGGATTGCGTATGCCATGAGATAAGTCTGCAGCCGTGCCCTTTTAGCATATTTGCCTTTTTTACATTAAATGCTAATATTGTACATTAATGCATTATTTTGTGCATTAACATATATAGGGCAGCCTGCGGAAGCATTTGTGTGGGTAAATGGGCATGAGGGCAACGGGCAATTATTAACATTGGCGCTCTTTTTCCTTCCATGCGCATTCTTGTGTTCGGCAATCCGCTTGTGGCAGAGGATTCCCTTGCCATAAAGGTTGCCAAAGAGCTGCAAAAGGAGCTGCCGGGCGTGCAATTCGTGCATTTTGACACAATGGAGGATTTGGAAAAGGAAGGCCCGAAAATCATTGTGCTGGATGTTGCAAAGGGGATAACGAAGACGGCAATGGTTGAGCCGGGGCAGCTTGAGATGCAAAAAATTGTGTCGCTTCACGATTTCGATGTTGCGTGGAATATCGCTCTGCTAAAGAAGCTGGGCAAATTAAAAGAGGCAAAAATAATCGCGCTGCCATGGAGCGGAAAAGTCGGGGAATGCAAAAAAGATGCGAAAAAACTGATTGTGCTGCTGGATGAAAATGCTGAAAAGCCAAAAAATGCAAAAAAGACACGAAGATGTTGATTGAAAAGCTGCTTGCTAGCCATCTTTAGGCTTCTCCCCGCCCCATTTCACCTTCAGGAAGTGCGTCGCGCAGCTCATGCACGGGTCATAGGCGCGGATGAGCTGCTCTATTTCAGCCTCGATGACGCGCCTTGGGAATTTGAGCTTCCTCTCCACAAGCGCTGCAATGTCCCGCTCTATGTTGATGTGGTTTTGCGCTGTTGGGATGACCAGGTTTATGTACTTGATGAGGCCCTTGTCATCAACGTCAATGTCATAATAAAGCGTGCCGCGCGGCGCCTCAATGACGCCAGTGCCCTTGCCGGCTTTCACGGGCGGCATTGTGTATTTCTCCGGCTTGAAGTCAAACGATTGCAGCGTGTCAATTGCGCGGTCCATGCAGTGCACTATCTCCACGGCCTGCGCAAGGTTGTTCATGTATATGTTGTTTGAGGGAAAGCGGGACAGCACGTGCACGCAGTCGCGCTTTGTGCGCCGGTGAAGCGAGTGAGAGTTGTTGTTCATGCGCGCAAGTGCGCCCACCATGTATTCCTTTCCCTCGAATTCAAATGCGGTTGCCTGCGAGTATGGCATGACGACGCGGCGGAGGTGGTTCCGGAAATTCTTGTTGCCGATGCAATAGCCTTCAGATGAGCACAGCTCGCCCCCGAAAAAGTCGTATTTGCCATTGTCAAGCGCGATGAAATTCGTCTTGCGCTCAAAGCTTGGCATGTGCTCGTTGAAAATGTCGACGAATTCTAGCGCGGATTCGCGAGCATGTTCCAGGTCATGCGCCATCTTTCTCGCTTCCTCGTTTGTCGGGACTTTAAGGAAGCCCCCTACCATCGGGTATGGCGCGTGCACAGAGCGGCCTGCGACAAGCTTGCCAAGCTCGTTCCCGGCGCCCTTGACAAGCAGGCCTGCCTCAACGAGCCAGCGCTCCTTATCAGCAAGTTCGAGTATGGAATCCACATCGTAAATGTCAGGGAGGCAGAACACAAAGAGGTGCATCATGTGGTCGCGTATCATCAATGCGTCAAGGGTCAGGTGGCGCAACGCAATTGTCTGTTCGGACGGCTTGATGCCTAGCGCGTTTTCAACTGCCAGATTTGCGCATGTGAGATGCGCGATGCTGCACGTGCCGCAGATGCGCGAGACAAGCTGCGGCGTAGCAAGGCATGGCTTCTTGCGCACGCCCTGGGTGAAAAAGCGCTTTGCCTCGCTGATTTTGAGCTTCACGGACTTAACTTTTCCGTTGCGCACTGTCACCTCGAGGTTCGCATGCCCCTCTATCTTGCTTATGTTTTTTATGTTGATGTCTATGTCGGGAAGATCGTGCATGGTACCAACTCATTCTATGCCAAATTCTTTTAGGCATGCCTGCAAAACCTGCAGGAATATTTTCTCGTCCATCGGGCAGCCTGGCACTTCATAATCGACTTTTATCACTTCCTTTAGCGGCTGCACTTTTGGGAGATGCCCGAAGCGATTTATCACTTCAACGATCTCCTGCTTTGTGGCATCGTCGAAAACATTCCTCTGCGCAGAGGGCATGCCGGTGCATGCGCAGGCGCCTATAGCAACCACTTTTTTTGACGCTTTGCGTATCTGTTTCACCTTATGGTCGTCCTCTTTTGTGGCAATCGCGCCTTCTATGAACGCGACGTCTATGTCTTCTAGCTTGTGGAATTTCTGCAATATGCGGCAGACCTTGAAATCCAGCTTGTCCTTCCACTCAAAAAAGTGGTCATTCATAAGCTCAAGGAAAAGTATTGAGCTGTCCTCGCAGCAGGCAAACGTGACCCATGCGACTTTGAGCTTCTTTCCCATCAGGGCAGAATTAGATTGAAATCTTTATATTGATAGCTAGGGGCGGTTTGGCAAATTGAACTGGCAGAAAACGTCAGTTGCGTCAATTGCATCCGCCAATTGTGCAATTATAACTGCAACCCCGGAGGTGTTTGGGATGAAACGCGCAGCCAGCCATATGAAATTGTTAAGCTCGCTCATCACATAATCCGGATGCAGCCCGTGCGTGTAATCCCTATTGATCTTTTTCAAATCAATTATTATCGGCATAAGCTCGCCCCTTGCCGCAAGGGCGGATATCATGGAAGTAATGATTTCCGCAATCTCCATTCCGTTGTTGCGGATGCCGAAGCTCTCGAACATGTAAGCATTAAGAAGCGAGTAAAAAGCCTCGACACGCAGCCGCATCTCGATGCCACTTGTCAGTATTATCATGGGCAGATCATGCAGCAGCTCTTCACGGCCTTGGTCAAGGCGCACGTAGTCGAACCTGAATGCTTGGAGCACTTCGACGCGGGTTGCAAGGCAAAGCTCCGTGTCCTGCGCCATGCCAAGAAGCAGCTTTACTTCCTCCGGCTCAAGGTCTGTGAAGCTGAGTCTTGCGACCACGTTGCGGAAAAACTGCTGGCATGCATACTTCCTGTCTTCCGGGTCCGGGCTCTTAAGCCTCATCACAAGGCTTTCAAGTATGTCGCTGATTGCAGGGCTGTGCCTGCTAAGGCGCCTCTCAAGTGATCTCAAATGCAAAACTGCTCCGCTTGGAATATCTGGCGCATTCTTTGGCGCAGGGAACAGAGTAAGGCTAGATGACATTATTACACACCCCTTGACAACTGATAACATATCATCTGATGGAACTTATTTATAATCCTAATCTGGGTATGCAAAGGCATGGGCTCAAACAAGGGGCTGGTGCTTGCATATCTTACCGCATTGGTTAGCGGAATCTCTGTTTTTGTGAACAGCTTTGGCGTTCTCTCAATGGATGCAACGGCATACACGTTTGTGAAAAATGCCGCGGTTGCGGCAATATTGGTTGCGATTGCAATAGGAATTGGAAAGCAGCATGAGCTGCGAAACTTGAGCAGGAAACAGGCAGGATTGCTTGCGCTTTCCGGCATTATAGGGGGCGGAATCGCATTTGCGCTCTTCTTCTCCGGGCTTGCGCTGCTCGCAGGGCCGGTTTCTTCATTCCTTTACAGGCTATTGTTTGTATTTGCGATTGGGGCAGGCGTGCTCTTGCTAAAAGAACGGATTGATTGGAGAATAATAACAGGGGCAGCGGCAGTCATTGCCGGCAACTTTTTGCTTCTGGGAAACGCTTCTCTTTCGCTTTCTGCAGGCGTTTTGCTCGTGCTTGCAGCAACTGCGCTCTGGGCGCTTGAATATGCGATTTCCAAGATGGCGCTTGCAAGCCTCTCGCCAATAACCGTTGCATCCGCGAGGATGGGAATAGGCGCATTTGTGCTGCTCGGGATATTGTTTGCACAGGGAAAGGCAGGTGCGATGCTCGCGATTGATGCATCAGCGCTTGGCTGGGTTGCGGTTGCCGTTGTGCTACTCACGCTCTTCACGACGCTTTGGTATTCCGCGCTCAAGAATGCGCCCCTTATCACATGCGCCGCAATTCTAACGCTTGGCGGTCCTATTAGCGCGCTTCTCTCATTTGCACTTGCAGGCAAGGCATTATCGCTTCAGATGGCGGCGGGCTTTGCGCTGATTGCAGTTGGCGTGATATTTGCAGTTGGCATCAGTGAAACATTGGCGGCAGCCGCATGGCTTGCGCAAAAGCCAGTGCTGATGCTAAACAAGTTGAAGTTGCCGGCGAAATGAGCCAAATTGCAGGCTTGCCATTCAATCATTTATTTCTGTGTTTTTCAAGGTGCTTTGTTTTATGGATGGCGTTGAAATTGCCGGGCGATTTGCTTTTGCGCCTAACTCATTATCATATTGCGGCAACCGCACATTCGGGGAAATATTCGGCAAATATCTGGCTGCGAAAACACCTGCGAACCGGAAAGCCGCTGAAAATGCCGTCAAGCTGTTCAAAGCCCATTACGCATATTTGCAGCTCATTGCAAAGGCAACAAAAAGGCAGCCGTTTGATGCAAAAGTCACCGAAGCGTTCTGGCTCGGGAATGAATTGCTGGATGAGATTGACGTGGCAAGCCTAAGGCAGCTAATAACAACAAAATTTGTCAGGAAAGGGCTGCTTTCCAAGAGAAAGGCTGCCATGATTGCAAAATCTGTCCCGGATGGCGCAGTTGCACATCACTCATTCCATCCGCTCTTCCTTGGCTCAATAACGGGGGTGGTTGACAGGAGTGTTAAAACCGCCGATATGTGCAGGCCGGCATGGGGCAAAGTTATTGCGATAAATTGCAGCAGGCATGGCAAAGCGGGAAATGGCAGTGCATTGGATGCCCTGCGCGGGAGCAACGAGCGCATTTCAAAGGCGGGTCTTGCAAGCTCTATTTGCAATGCAGTCATCGATTCCCAGGAGCTTGTGCAAAACAACGGCAAGCTTGCCATTGTGCCTGCAAGAAGAATCGTGAAGTTGCAATGCGGTGGGCAGATGCTTGTTGGCATGCCAAAAATCGGCGAAATCATTGCAACGCATTGGGATTTTGCCGTGATGAAAATAAGCGTCATGGCTGCGGCAGAGCTTGAAGAGGCGGCAAAAAGGAACATTGAAGCAGCTAATGCTGCATGAATAAGGATGCGATGAACATGCTCGCGGCAAGCCGCAGCAAATTAGGCTGGCATAATGATGCAATAGGGCGAATGTGCAAAATGGCGTCTGCGAATTCTTTATAAATATAAACTCCCAGAAATTACAACTACTTGAAGTGTGATACTTATGGTTGACTTTTTGAAATACGCGTATCTGGGGCTCTCGGTTTTCATCGGGCAATTCGGGGCTAGGACGCTGCTTGGCTTCCCTGAAGTGCCGTTTGATATTGCCAAACAGTTCCGAAGCGCAGTAACTGGTCTTGATTTTGGCGCTGCAATGCATTCCGGCTGGCAGGTTGTCTCATGGATTGGCAATTACGCAGTCCTGGCAAGCCCGGTCAGGATAATGTTTGAATCAGGCATCCGCTCGGATTTTACAGGGGTTTTTGGCGGAAGTGCACTGACTGCCGGTGGAATAGCATTTTTCGAATGGGGCCGCGGAATATGGCTTGGGAGTTTCGGGGTGGACAATGAGGCTGCGCACAGGCACAAGTGGACTGCTGGCCTGGCTGCAATAGTGTCACTTGCCATTTTCATGCTCACCTTGCCTTTCTCAAATCGAGAGAGGGCAGGAAATGAAAATGGCGCAGCGAATCCGGATTCAACTGCTGTTGCTGATACTGTTTCTGTGCCGCTGAAAAAACAATATGCAGACAGCCTCCAGATGCAAAAACCAGATACTGCCTCAATCGGCGATGCAAAATTCCTGTTTCGCACCAGCCGCGATGCAAATGTCGATTTGGCAATGGCAAGAATGCAGAGGCGCAAACTAGATGCGCAAATCAGTGTCCGGAACAGCAGGCCCCTGCGCGTTTCATGACTGGCATACTACTAAGACATTTTTGGCAACTAATGCCGCAAATGCTTAAATATGCCGTCTTCTTGCTCTTCTCAGGTGGTCAGATGGCTGTCAAGAAAGGTATGGATGAGTGCTGCCACAGCGGCTGCTCAATGCAAATGTGCTCATGCTGCGGCTGGGCAATGTTGATTTTGGGCGCGCTGCTGGTGCTCGCAGGGTTGAATTACCTGCCGCCGATGCTTAACCCGTGGGTAATAATCGGATTGGGCATGGCTATCTGCGGAGTGCTTACTGCATTGAAGATTTGCAAGCATTAAGGCAAAACAGCAAGCATTGCGCAACATGCGCCTTTGGCATTGCATGCCAAAATGCTCAAGGATAAAAATAACGGACACAATAGCACTACATGCGTAAAGCGCTCGCGCTATTTGCGTTCATCTTTCTTTTTTCAGCTCTCCTTGCCAAATCATACCATCTCTCGAGCGTGGACGTGCTTGTCTGGCTCAAAGAGGATGGCTCGTTTGACGTGCAGGAGCGGCTTACTTTTGATTTTTCAGGCTCGTTCTCTTTTGCATACCGAGATATACCCTTAAGCAGCCGGAGCGGCACGGCGCAGATAAGCGGCATAAGCGTCTGGGAAGGCGGAAGGCGGATAGAGCCTGAGATAAGCCAGGATGGCGGAAATTTGCGCATCTTGTGGCGCTATTCTGCAAGCAATGAGCGGCGGACTTTTACAATCAATTACAACGTGCGTGGGCAGGTCATCAAATACGATGATATTGCCGACTTCTACTGGAAATTCCACGGCGACCAATGGGACGTGCGCGCGGACAATGTGCATGTGCTAGTGTATTTGCCATCGGGCACGACAGACACGAACACGCTTGCATGGGGGCATGGCCCGTCTTCGGGAAACACGCGCGTGAACAACGGGACTGTGGAATTCTTTGCAACAGAAGTTTCATCGCGCCAGTATGTGGAAGGCAGGATTGTGCTGCCATCAGAGCTTATAGGTGGTAAATATGCGATCGCGCGTTCTGGAAACGGGCTGCCTTCCATAAAAAAAGAGGAGGAGCAGGCGTTTGTGAATGAGAAGGCGTCAAAAGATGCTGCAAATTCCATGTTCTATTTATGTGGCGGCATTTTCGTGCTTCTTGGCATAATCATTTTTGCAGCATGGTGTATTTACGGCAAGGAGCCAGTAGTTGATTTCAAGGAGAAATACGTGCGCGAGCCGCCCTCGGATTTGCCGCCTGCGATACTTGGCTGCCTGATGGATGCCGTGAACAAGAAGCCGAACATCAACCAGTTCACCGCAACCATAATCGACCTTGCGCAGCGGGGCTATCTGCTTATCGAGGAGGTGCCGCGCAAGAAGGGCATGCTTGACATCCTTGCACCGGACAAAGACACGAAAATATTATGCGTCCGGGCGCCTGATGAAAAGCTTGCGGAATTTGAGAAAACGGCGCTGGAAATGCTATTCTCCAAAAAAACGCAGAAGAGCGGCATTGAAAAATTCTTTTTCGGGCATACGTGGAGTGCAGTGCCTATTGAAAAAGGCGATGCAGTCATGATATCCGAAATCGCAAACGACACTTCCTTTGGCAGGCATTTCTACATGAAGTTCGTAGAATGGCAGAAGGAAGTCGAGAGTGAGGCTAAAAAATACGGGTTCCATGACGAAACTGCATCGAAAATCGCGCTTGCAGGGCTTATCCTTATCGTTCCTGCGACGATTTTCGCGCTGCTGCTTTTTGCATTCGGCGCAAGCGGCGGCGGGGTTCTGCTGGTTGCGATGTTCATCCTGCTAATCCTGGTCATGTATGCCATTGTCAATCTAACAAAATGGCTCAACCGCCGCACTCCAGAGGGCGCCCTTGAATTTGCCAAATGGGATGCGTTCAAGCGCTTTATGTCTGACCTGACTCTCCTTAAGAGATACCCTGCCTCCTCTGTCATCATGTGGGACAAGTATCTTGTATACGCCACTGCGCTTGGTTGCGCCGACAAGGTGGAAAAGGCGATGAAAATAGAATTTGCAGAAGGCGGCTACAACCGCCCATGGATACACTCGTATTCTGGTGTTGTTGGCATCTCTGCCATAAGCTCCATGAATCACTCGTTCTCCTCATTTTCCGCATCTTCTGGCTCTGGCGGGCATGGCGGCGGCTTTGGCGGTGGAGGGGGAGGGGGCGGCGGTGGCGGAGGCGGCGGGGCAGGATAGGCACCTGCCTGCTACTTTTGGCGACTATGACAGGGAAGGATTAAATAGGCAAAAAGGCAGAAAACCGAGCGGGAGGCAGGCGGCGGTCATATGGTCGAAAGAGTCAATCCCTTGCAATATTCACCGCAGTTTGGCGATGTCCAGCGGAACGCCCGCGAATCAAGGCCTTTTGCGCTCCTTTTGGCTGTAAAAATCGCCATGGCAAGAAATTCGGCTGATGATTTTCAGGCAGGCGTCATAAGAAGCTTTTTTGTTAATCTGAACGATAAAAAAGCCCCAATTGATGGGCGCACCCGCGCCGAGATTGTTAGAGAGCTTCGAAGGTTTGTCGCCCATGACCTGCAAGCGCATGGCACGCACCGAAACAAGCTTCTTGCCCTGATTGAGAGGGAAGAAAGGGAACAGGAACCCAGGGTAACTTTTTTCTCCAGATTCTTCCGTTCAGTAAGCAGGCCGCAATAAACTGCTTTTATAGGTTGCTTTTCCAAACTCATTTATGCTATCCACTTTCGAGGCCACGCCAAACATAGCGCTCATAAAATACTGGGGCAAGCGGGACAAGAAGCTGGTTCTCCCGCAGAACGGGAGCATGTCAATAACACTAGACAGCAACACGCGGACAGTTACGAGCGCTGTTTTTTCCCATTCGCTCAAAAATGATGTTGCATGGATAAATGGCAAGAAGACAAGTGCGGAAGAAATGAAGCGGCTTCTTATCCCGGTAAATATCGTGCGAAAGCAGGCAGGCATTGATGCAAAGATTGCAATTTGCTCAAACAACAATTTCCCAACAGCAGCAGGCATTGCATCTTCTGCATCCGGCTTTGCGGCGCTTGCATGCGCAGCATCGGATGCAGCTGGCTTGAAACTGTCATCATCTGAACTCTCCATTCTTGCAAGGCACGGCTCTGGCTCTGCATGCAGAAGCGTTCTTGGAGGATTTGTGGAGTGGAAAGCGGGCGAGCATGCGGATGGGCGCGATTCATATGCAGTGCAAATCGCCCCTGCATCACATTGGCCGCAGATGCGGGACTTGATTGCTATTGTTGCGCCAGAGAAAAAGAAAATCGGCTCAAGCGAAGGCATGGACATGACTGTGAAGACGAGTAGGCTGTTCAAGGAAAGGGTTGGAAGGATGCCAAAGAAGCTTGAGAAGATGCGAAATGCAATTTTGCAAAAAGACACGGAAACCATATATTCGATTGCAATGGCAGACAGCGACGAGATGCATGCAACAATGGCAGACACAAAGCCGCCAATCGTTTATCTGAATGAAGCATCCCGCAAAATAATCCGCGCGATAAATGAAATCAATTCATCCGAAGGCAGGCTGATTTGCGGCTATACGTTTGATGCGGGGCCCAATGCGCACATAATAGCGGAGGAAAAGAATATCGGAAAAGTGCGCAAGGCACTCTCGCAAATTTCCGGCATTGAAAAATTCATCAAGTGCGGCATTGGGAACGGACCAAGAAAACTCGGAGAAAAGGAGAGCCTGTTATCAGAGGATGGAACGCCAAAATGAAAGAGGAATCTAGTTTCTGTCTATTTTCTTCCCAAATCCCCCTTTCACCAGTATTTCACCGTCTTCATATGCAAGTTCTCCCCGTATTATCGTTTTTTTCACCCTTCCTTTCAGTTTCACCCCTTCAAAAGGAGTGAATTTGCACTTTGATTTGAATTCGTCAGCATCAACTTTCCATTCCTCTTTCATGTCAACAAGAATGATGTCCGCATCATAGCCGATTGCTATTTTTCCCTTGCTTTTCATGCCAAATGCATTTGCAGGGGCAGATGACATCAAACGCACTGCGTCCGCGATTTCCAGCCTCCTTTCATTCACTGCATTCAGCATCAATCCTGCAGCAGTTTCAAGCCCCACAAAGCCGCTTGAGCCGTTCTGCTTCTCCGCAAGCGTGTGCGGCGCATGGTCGGTTGCGAGCATGTCGATTGTTTTTATAACGCGCCACAAGCCGGCAATTTCCTTTTTGCTTCGAAGCGGGGGATTGACATTTGACGCATCCCCAAATTTCTTTGATATATCATCTGCTGCCAAAAACAAATGGTGCGGTGCCACTTCCACTGTTGCAAGCGGGTGCGCTTTGGCAATTTTTATCTCGTCCGCACTTGTTGCATGGCAGATGTGCACGCGCCTCCCATGCTTTTTTGCAAGGGCGATTGTTTTTTCCACGCCAGATATTGCGGCTTGAAGCGGGCGGCGCCCAGAATGCGATGAAATGCCGGTGTTTTTCATTGCTATTTGCCTTAGCATCCCGCCATCCTCGGCATGCACGCAAATGGGCTTTTGTTTGCCAAATGTTGAAAAATGCATCTCAAGCTCCGGCAGGCTCAGTGTGAGCGGGCTTGAGGTCGGCGAAAGGAATGCTTTGAGCGAAGAAGGATTTGCCGCCTTTATTTCACTAAAATTGTCCGCACTTGCGCCAAAATGAAACGAGTAATCGCATACCGCCTTCCGCTTTGCAATTGATGCTTTCTCATCCATCGCCCTCTTTGTTATTGTCGGCGGATCGTAATTTGGCATGTCAATTATTGCGCAATGGCCCCCGGCAAGCGCCGCGCAGGTGCCGGAAAGGAAATCCTCCTTGTACGTTGCGCCCGGGTCGCGCAAATGCACATGCGGGTCGATGAATGCTGGCAGCGCGAGCATTCCTTTCGCATCAATAATGCCGTCAGCAGGTTTGCTGCCGGAAATGCCGCCAAAGCCGGAAATTTTCCCGTCCTCAACACGGATGGCGCAGCCTGAGAGTTTCCCATTCACAAATGCCTTGCAATTTTTTATTATCACAATATCAACCAGATTATTGCTGGATGTGCGGTGGAATGCCTTCACGGAGCATTTCGCGCAAATTTTTCCCCTCTCCCAAGCCGAATGTCCGCTTGGTGCGCTCCAGGCTCG
>JAGVIA010000050.1 GCA_020056305.1 archaeon
AAACTGGTCAAAATCAGAGGCGAAGGCGACCTTTAAGCTTGCAGTGTCAAAAGATGTTCGGAACTACTGGAAGCTGCTAAGCGGGAAGTATCTTGAATTTGGAGATTCCTTTTTCGTGGATAAAAATACCTTGCTCATCACGGTCGGCGACAGGAGTGAAGAGGCTGCGATACACGAGCTGATTGGGCTTCTGAACAAGGTTAATGCGGCGATGGGAAAGAGGGACAGGTGGTCAGTGCATATCCTTCACAAGCTCCCTGAAGTGCTGCATGGCGACTGCGTGCTGAACGTAATCCCGCCTGGAAGGCATCCTGGAGCGGCATTGATGTTCCCTGGCGCATTTATCGGCCGCGAGGACTCTTTTGCTCTTGTCGAAAAACTTTTCGGACACGTACAACCGTTGTCGCACGAAGACAAAGAATTGCATGGCGCAAACATACATTGGATGAATGAGAATATTGCCGTACTAAATGAAGAGGCTATTGGTGTACCGCCAATTTTGTATCAATATGGCAAGACTGTTGTTACGCCAAATATGTCCGCGCCAAGAGAAGCAGATGGCGGCGCCAGATGCGACCAAGCCGATACTTGGAGAGAGAACTAGGTAAGCATGGTTCCGCTGAAATGAGCCTTCAATATTCACATCATCAAAGATCAAAATCACCTATTTAAACATCTGCGGGCAATCCCGTACCATGTACTCCGAAGCAATAGCAAAGCTTCTCAAGAAGGCAAATGCCGCTCCCGGCGACACAATCGAGCTAAAAAAAGGCAGCGAATCCTTCCGCGGCATCCTCATGCCAAAGACCGGGACCGGCGACCCCAACTGCATCGTAATCAAGCTCTCATCCGGCTACAATATTGGCATTGAATACTCAAAAGGCACCGAAGTAACTCTTGTGGAAAAACACAAGCCTCAGGAGAAGAAAGAGGCAAAAGAGCTTCCAGCGCCCTCTGGCAAGCACATCTCAATACTCGGCTGCGGCGGCACGATTGCATCAAAGATAGAATACCGCACAGGTGCAGTTTCTCCCTCAATTTCCCCATCAGAGCTTGTGGAATCATTCCCTGCACTCAAATCACTGGGCCCCATCGCATGCAAAAACGTTCTCTCCATCCCATCGGATGACATGACGCCTGCGCACTGGTGCGAAATTGCAGCCGAAGTAAAGGACCAGATAGCATCGGGCTCTGAAGGGGTAATAATAACACATGGCACTGACACAATGGGCTACACTGCTGCCGCGCTTTCTTTCATGCTCCAAAATCTTCCTGTTCCAGTAGTGCTCACGGGCTCGCAGAGAAGCTCCGACCGCCCGTCATCAGACAATGAAACCAATCTTGCCTGCTCCGCGCTTGCCGCGCGCTCAAACATCGCTCACGTTGGAATATGCATGCACGCAAACATATCTGACGAGTCCTGCCACTTCCACCTCGGCACAAAGGTGCGAAAGATGCACACCTCGCGCAGGGATGCGTTCCAGTCCATCAATTGCCAGCCACTTGCGAAAATCTCATATTCCAACCGCGCAGTCGAGCCAATCTGGAAAGATTACCAGAAGCGCGACATGAAACGCAAGCTCTCTTTGCTCAATAAGGCATCTGACAATGTGGCACTCGTATGGGTGCATCCCGGCATCAAGCCCTCATTCATTGACACACTCTCGGATTACGACGGCATTGTGTTCGCAGGCACGGGCTTGGGCCATTTCCCGGCAAACTCCGAGGCGCAAAAGGGCTGCATGCCAATCCTTCCCAATGTCGCAAAGCTCTGTGAAAAGGGCGTTCTTGTTGCAATTGCGCCCCAGACGATATTTGGCAGGCTTGACATGAACGTTTACACTGGCGGGCGGATGATGCTGGAAGCCGGCGTCATCGGCAACTATTGCGACTGGCTGCCCGAGACTGCGTTTGTGAAGATGTGCTGGGCATTGGGGCAAGAAAAGAAAGCAGAGAAGGCAAAGGAACTGATGCTAAAAAACATCGCAGGCGAGATAAGCGAGCGCTCGTTGCTTTTGCCCTGAACGACTTCTAACTCCTGCTCCTTCAATGCGAATGCTTATTATTCACTTTTTCCCGAATGTTTGTTGCAGGGGTGGCAGAGCCTGGCAATTGCGCAGGACTTAAGGCCCATATCCCGTTTCTCAAGCACAAATCGGGCATGGGTTCGGAAATCCTGTCTCTTAGGAGTTCGAGAGTTCAAATCTCTCCCCCTGCACCTAGTATTTTGCACTAGTCTTACCGCTAGCTCCCAGTCAATCACCTAACTCTGCTTAGTCAATCTACGAGGTGGGCAGCGGCAAGCCAAAATTCAATAGCAACCTTTAAATATATTCACTTACTGAATAATTCACTAGGTGAATATAATGAGATTCGTCAACAGGGAAGCCGAATTGCGCGAGCTGAAGGAACTTGAAGCCCTGTCAAAAAAGAAGCTTTTCGTGGTTGCGCTTTACGGGCTTAGGAGAGTCGGGAAGACTAGGTTGCTGCTGGAGCACATCAAAGACCGAGGGCTTTACTTCTTTGTGAACAAGAACAAGACGTCTGGCGACTTATTAGTTGAATTTCAGGATATACTGAGAAAGAATGGCACCATGACCAATCTTGAAAAGTTGGATTCGTGGGATAAGTTTTTCGAGGTGTTGATAACCCGCAAGACCCCGCCGATAGTCTTTGACGAGTTCCAAAACTTCAAATTCGTCGAACCGTCAATTTTCGGAATACTCCAAAAGAATATAGATTTGAACGAGAGCAGGCCAGGGCTGATATTCCTGTCCGGCTCCCTAATTGGGCTTATGAAAAACCTGTTCAAGGATTCGAAAGAACCATTGTATGGGAGGATAAAGAAGGGCATGAAGCTTGAGCCGCTCGGCCTTAGGGCCTGCTTGCAGCTTGGAAGCGAATTAAAGCTTGACAAGGAGGAGCTGGTGAAATTCTACTGCCTGTTCGGAGGCTATCCGAAATACTATGTTGCGCTGGAGGATTTCAGCCTGCAGGGCCAGAAAACCGAAAAGATAGTGGAGGCTCTGCTGCTTGAAAAAGACGCGCCGCTGGAGGACGAGGTGAACAGCATCCTGTCGCAGGAATTCGGGGGCAGGAGCGGAATCTATTACTCGATATTGGAGGCAATAGCGGCAGGAAACAACACAAACTCGGCAATCGCAGGGTACATGGGCGCCCAGCCGACATCGATAACCAGGCAGATAAACGAATTGAAGGACTATTTTGAGATGATTGAGTTTGAGATGCCTTACAGCGGCAAGCGCGGAATCTACAGGATAAGGCATCCCCTAATGGACTTCTGGTTTTCCAGCATATACAGGAATTTCTCCGATTACGTTGCAAGGAAACCTGAATTTATCGAAGCTCTTAAGAAAAACATGAATACTGTCTGCGGGAAGATGTTTGAAAAGGTGGCGAGGGAGTTTGTGGTTTCTGAACTTGGGCTGACTGAAGCAAAACGCCAGTGGGGGAAAATCGCCGGAGCGGAAAAAGGGAAGAACGCTTATGAAATAGACCTCATGGGAAAACGCAATAAGGACGTGCTCGCATTTGAATTCAAGTGGAAGGATTTGGGGCATGGTGAGGCGGTGGGCGTGTTGAAGGAACTCCAGGAAAAGACAAAACACATCCACGCGCTTCCGCTCGTTTCAAAATTTGGGATTGTTGCAAAAAAAATCAGGGAAAAGCAGAAATTAAGGGCTAGTGGATACCTCGCTTATGACCTCGAGGATTTCTGAAAGCTGCTCAATCATATATAAACATCTTTGAGCAGCCCAAACCTAGATTTTTGCGCGTTCTGGTTGCCCAAACCAAAAATATTGAGCAGCTTTTTACTCCAGAGTTATTATTGCTGCGCAGGCTGCTCTAGCTGCTCAATGCAGGCGTATATTCGTAGCTAGCGTTCTCGTGTTATTTCGGGCTGATTCTTATCCGCTGACGCTAAAATTTTCTCGCGTAAATCTCGTGTAATTTCTATAAATAGAAAATAGGCGAAAAGCAGAAGGGCTGCTCGTGTCAATCTCGTGTAAGTATTTGACAAGAGCACAAACTAGTAGGAAGCCGAACTTCGTATTTTCGCGCAATTGGCAGTTGGAACGCGGGTTTACGCGCAGGTTGTTTAAATAGAAAAAGTGCTGGTCAAGCTTGTTTTTTTCGCGCAGGATTACGCGCAACGCAGGCAAATATTATCTGGGAGCGAATCAAATGATTTAAGCGCAATTGATTGCTCAAACGACGTTTTAAGCGCAGAATAAGCGCACTTCTCATAGACTGTCAAGGTTTTCCATGATGCAGAAAAAATTAAGCGAGGGAGTAAGCGCAGACAGTTATTTTTTTATGGCTACAAAGCCCTCGTAATTCGCATCATTCGCATAAATGATAAGATTCCTATCATTCGGTCCTTCTTTCAAGCCAGCCAAGAAACCCGGGTCAAAGCTGCCTTCGAGCAAGACTATCCCTGCTTCCCTTGTTGCGCCATTTGCGTGCGTTGCCATGCTATGATCGTGTCCATATCCCTCAGCTTCAAAGAGGACAGCTCCCACATTAGAATAGTCTCTAAATGACATACACGAAAGCTCAGTCACTGAAATATCCTTAAACACTATCACATAGTCATGTTCGTGCTCATTGAATTTCCCAAGCTCAAGAAACTTACCCGCTCTCAAACCATCCATGAAAAAGACTTTGCGCGCTTCGAAAGTCCTCCTCCCGCTCACAGCTGTAATGCCTTCGGCTGTCAGGATTTCTTGCCTATCCCGGATACTCGGTTTTTTTACCTCGCCAAGCGTTGCATCAGCACTCTGTAGTAAATTCCAACAGCGCCCATCATGTGCAATCTCTGCATATGCCGTTCCGCCAACTACCCTAGCGTATGATTGTACAAAAAGCCGAAGCTGCTCCATGGTGGTCGCCACATAATTTCCGCTTTTAATCACCATGCCCATACGCTCATCTTCCCTTTCAAATTCAGAAAGATTTTTGATTTCACCACCGCTCAGTGCATTGGTTCCCATCATATTTCCCAGTGTGCCGCTGCCCAAGCTCATGAAATGGCTTGGGGTCATGTAGCTCATATGAAACGCATTTGAGAAACAGTTGTTCGCGCCCCCAATCCCAATTCCGAGATTGATTAGCGTATCCGTCCCAGTAAAATTGGTAATAAGGTTCGCATGGAATATTGAGGTAAAAACATCTCCTGAATCAGCCAGTTGCCTCCCTGCTACAGGCATGATGAGCACGCCGACTCCGCTGTCAATTGGAATACCGGTTCTTTTCTTGAATGCCAGCACATTCTCAGATATGTCGCTTAGCACAATTCGCCTTACTATCTCTTCAAGCCTGCCAATAGACTCTTTGGTCACATCTGCAATCATAAATCCAGTATGCCACAGCCCGACACCTGCTGGAGTGGCTTCATCAGAGCGGACGGCAATGTAGAGGCCTTTAAATTGCCTTATCGCCTCTGCCAGCAATTCCCGTTCGCTCTCAAGGAATGTAGCCTTGTAAATTCTGTCTGTGACCGTTTCCAACTTTTTTGCTCGCCCACCAGCCCTTCTTGAAAATTCTCTACAAAAGTCAGTCGTAACCGAAACCATAGGAACCGTTTCTATCGCGCCGGTTTCCCTCCCTATCCTTTCGATTAGTGGCAAGCGCTCCAAAAGTGCTCTACTCTTTGCCCCGCAGCCCCCACTCCAAAGTGTCCGCACTGGCTCCGCTATCTCCACAGTTTTTCCACTCGGAGTCAGAAACTGAGTTCTCATCTTAACCCATTAATAATAACGTGGAACTCCTTTATATAACACACTCTCAAAAACGGGTGGTTGACGTGCAATTCCGGTCAGACCCTAGCATCATCCTTGTGTTTCTCCCCCTGCACTATACTTATGCCTGAGTGCACTGCCTCACGAAATTACATAATTGCCCTTTGCCCGAATGGGACACGCTCAAGAGGTTTAAGATAGCTAGTGCGCGCTAAATCCGTGCGCGAAGCGCACGTTCCCGCCTTAAGGCGGGGGATACAGCGCGCATTCTTCTTTTTCACAGCAAATATTGCTCCAGCGGCGGCGCGCGGCGCTTCGCGCCGCCATCAGCCAATCACCGCCGCCGGAGTTGTGTGAAATGGGCAGTGGAGACTTTGTAAGAAGGCAGCACACTGTAGGAATAAATGCCTTTCATTTGGAGTGGGTTGTTGCATAACCCAGGCGCAGCCTGACCCCCGCTCATCATCAAAAGCGCCTGCCCTTACATTTCCCTCATTTCCTGCAAAATCAGCACCTTGGTGTAAAGCTCATTGGCCATGTTTTCAGCCTTATGGCTCACCACATACTCGCCAAACGTCCCCTTGAAGGCTGCAAAATAGCCCTCACACACCCATCTCTCGCCGTGCCTGTGCTTCTTTGACCAAGGCTTGTATCCAATATCCATCATCTCTCTCACAACTTTTCTCCTAGCTTTTGAATCACATTTCGGCGTTGCCCCGTCCCTTGGAGGAATGACTGGGTCTGCGCCAGCCTCCCCTATGGCGTCAAACACAGAGTTTTTGTCATAGCCAGAATCCAGGGGCACTCTTTTGGGCTTCAGCTTTTTCAGGCTAGCATCTTCCTTGCATTTCTCCATTCTAGCAGAAAGCCTTTTAAACTTTATGTTACTTATACTTAACGTAAAATGCATTTTGTGATAAATATGGCTAACGAAAAAATAACAAGGCTCCTCGTAGAGCAGAACCCGTCCTGGAAAGCCCCATTCAAAATAGGCTACAAGGACAGGTCAATTTACCCCAGCATAAAACGCCTCCTCAAAGAGCCCCAGATCATATCCCTTTGCGGCCTGCGCAGGGTGGGCAAGACCACCATAATGAAAAAGCTGATGGAAGAACTGCTGTATAAAAACGCCCCGGACTCCATGCTCTACTTCTCCTTTGACGATTTTGCGCAAACGGAGCTGTTTCCCGTCCTAGACGCCTTCGGGGAGCTGCACGGCAAAGAGCCGAAATTCCTCTTCTTTGACGAGATACAGAAGGTGCCGAACTGGGCGGAGAAGGTGAAGCTGCTCTATGACAGCGGCAAGTACAAGATAGTGGTTTCAGGCTCCGAATCCCTCTTCCTGCGCAAGGGCTCAAGGGAAAGCCTCGCAGGCAGGATTTACGAGTTTGAGGTAAAGGGCCTGTCTTTCCGCGAATACCTCGGCTTCGTTGGAATGTCGGATATGGCAAAAAAGCCAGTCCTTTACGCGGCAGAACTCAAGGCAGCGCTTGAAAAATACATCCTCTGCGGAGGCTTCCCGGAGCTTATAGGGAAGCAGGACCACTCGCTTGCAAGCCAACACGTTAAAAGCTCGATAATAGAGAAAGTGATATTCGTTGACCTGCCGCGCCTGTATCCGATTGAGAATCCCTCGCAGCTCCAATCCATCTTTGAGATTGTGTCCGAAAACCCCGGCATGATGGTTGATTTTACCTCGCTTTCAAGGGAGCTTGGGATTTCAAGGCAGACGCTCTCAAAATATTTCGAATGCCTCGAATCCGCGCACCTTATCGTTAAGCTTTACAACTTCTCAAAGAACAGGATAACCTCTGAGAAGAAGCTTCGGAAGTTTTATCCCTCATTCCCTCCGGCGCTCCTGTGGGGCAGCCCGGACAAGGCGCGCCTTGGCAAGCTCATGGAAACAGTGTGCGTGCTTTGCAGCGGCGCGAAATTCTTCTGGCGCGACGAGCACAAAAACGAGGTTGATATTGTGCTGTCCGCTGGCGGCAAACTCACTCCGATAGAAGTAAAATACCGGGCATCGCCGCAGAAAAGCAGCGGCTTGGCGCAATTCTGCAGGAAATACAAGTGCAGCCACGCGCTTGTGGTGACTGAAGACACCCGGGGCAAAAAGGCGGATTTCGCTGAAATAACATATCTTCCGGTTTACGAGTTCCTTTTGCAGCTCGGTTGATATCTCGTCTTCAGCGAATTTCGGTCAGACCCAAGCATCATCAGCGGGTTGCTCCCCCTGCATCTAGTTTTTTATCATCTCGCGCTGTTTTCCCTGCATTATGGAAACCAATGTCACATAAAAAGAAAAGGCGATAAAAATGGCGTCTTGGCACAATTTTTCTGACGAAAATCTGGATAAAATTCCAGAAGAGCCAGGTGTCTATAAGATACGCTGGTTTCATAAGGGCAAACCAAAACCAATTGCGAGATTGGCTGGGATAGATTGGGAAGGAATATTGTACATCGGAAGCGTTTCTGCCAAAAAATCAGCTAGCAGCGCATATTCAGTTGGTTTGCGCGGTCGCTTGTATGATTTTAGGAATTCTGCTGTCGGGAGAAACAAATATCATATTGCTGGAAAGACTTACAATTATTTTGGTTTTTCCAGAATCATACCGTTAGAAGGGCTCCAATTCCAAGTTTTCTATCAGCTTGAGAATCCACGCTGCACAAAAACTTATGCAAAAAGCAAAGTAGAAAGTGTGGAACATGCAGAACTTAGGAAATACCTGCGAAAATTCAGGGACAAGCCGCCACTTAATTTTTCCATGGCAAGGTTTGACGCTAATAATGAACAGTTAGTCTGAGATATGCTTTCCTATAAACTATTGCATCTGGTGAGAAAAATGAGCGTCCAATCAAGCTCTCTGAAAATAATCTCAAAGCTAAAGTCCATGCGAAACCCCCGAAATATTGAGGGAATGGCGCGCTTTGGCATCAGCACAAAGAACACACTGGGCATTCCCATCCCCGTCTTGCGTGGCATTGCAAAAAAGGAAGGCAAAAGCCACGAGCTTGCCCTTGCACTTTGGAAATCCGGCATACACGAGGCGAGGATACTCGCTGCGTTCGTTGACAAGTGCGATGAAGTGACTGAAAATCAAATGGATGAATGGGTTTTGGATTTTGACTCATGGGATGTGTGCGACCAAGTGTGTTCAAATCTTTTTGACAAGACTCCATTTGCGCATGCAAAAGCAATTGAGTGGAGCAGGCGGAAAGAAGAATTTGTAAAGCGCGCAGGTTTTGCCATGATGGCAGCATTGGCAGTGCATGACAAGGTGGCAAAAGATGAGGAATTTACAAAGTTTTTCCCTCTCATTTTGGCTGGCTCCACAGATGAGCGAAATTTCGTGCGCAAGGCAGTCAATTGGGCATTGCGGCAAATTGGCAAGAGGAATGCGGCTCTTCACAAGAAGGCGCTTTCTGCTGCAAAAGAAATTGCCAAAATGGATTCAAAAGCCGCCCGCTGGATTGCAGCAGATGCGATACGCGAGCTGGAAAGCGATGCGGTAAGGAAAAAAATCAGGGCAGCATAGAGTCAAGTAATATATTATTTCAGCTATACATCCTGCCATGAAGCCGCCTGCAATAACTGACAAATTCTATCCCGCAGCTATCCTTCTCGTATTTGCAATTCTTGTTCTCACAGTCGTGCGCGCAAGCCTTTTTGGCGCAGTAGCGGAGGAAAAGCACATCTATTTTGAAATCGTATTCCTGCTCCTGCTTGCGGTGTTGGGCGAGCTTGCAGTGGCATACACGCGCCAGCCAAGCGTGATGATACTCATGGTGCTTGGCATCCTAATCAGCCCAAGCTTCCTCTCGCTTTCATGGGGCATGCTAAAGTCAGCGGGCATCCCGCTTCCGCCCGAGCCGCCCAATATACTGCGCTCAGACCAAGTAATCGCAGTATTCGCGCAGCTAGGCGCAATCATCCTTCTCTTCAAAGTCGGGCTGCACAGCAAAATCGAGCGCATATTCGCAGCGGACAACATGATGGTTGCAACCGCTGGCGTAATTTTGCCATTTGCCGCAGGCTATCTCTATGCAAGCTCAACTGGCGGCAATTTTGCATATTCGATGTTCGTTGCCGCCTCCCTCACAGCCACAAGCGTTGGCGTTACTGTCGCCATCCTGCGCGAGATGGGCCTGATGGCTGAGCGCTTTGCGCAAATTATCATAGGCGCGGCAGTGATAGATGACGTGCTGAGCCTGCTTGTCCTTTCATTCGTGCTAAACCTTACTGGAATTTCCGGGGAAAGCGGCACGCTCCTCTCGCTTGGCGCAACCGCCCTTTCTGCAGCAGTATTCATTGTGGGCGGCATACTCGCAGGCAACTATTTCATCCGCTACCTTGACAGAAGCGATTTTGGCGCAAAGCGCCTGCTGCTTGTGCTCGCGTTCATGCTCTTCTACGCATACATTGCAGAGTTCATCCAGCTCTCCGCGATAGTTGGCGCATTTTTGGCAGGAGTCATCCTCAACCGGAGCAGGCATATTGCAATAATTGAGGACAAGACATACGGGCTTGAGGTTCTTTTCATGCCGATTTTTTTCATCACCCTTGGCATGCTGGTGGATGTTGGGGCGCTTGGGGAATTCGCAATCCCAATACTTGTGCTCACTGTTCTGGCATTTGCAAGCAAGGCAATTGCGTGTTACGCTGCATCCCTTTGGGCAAAGCTTAAGCAAAGCGAGGCAATGGCAGTCGGCATCGGCATGGTGCCGCGTGGCGAGGTCGCCCTCATCGTGGCGTCCCTTGGCCTTACTTCAAACGTGCTGACAGTCGCGCAATACTCCATCATTTCGGCAATGGCGCTGCTGACAACGTTTATAGTGCCGCCCATGCTGACTCGGATTCTGGGCAAAAAAAGCAATTAAGATAATTTTACTGCACTCTAGCCATTCCAATAACGCGCAATCCCTTCGCATTCAAATCCACTAAAATAAGCGGTTCATTTGGGATAATCGCAAGCGGCTTTTCGCATTTCAATGCAGCATCCCCTTCTGTGCCAGGTGCAATTTCCCCTGCGCATTCCACACGCGCAGGCACAAGCTGCAGCCCGCACGCGATGTGCAGTGAAAAGCTGCTCTTTATCGTATCACGCGCAAACTTGGAAACTGATATTTTGCACTTAATGTCCTGTGAAACCTCAATTTTCTCCCCGGAAAAGACCTCGCCCCTTCCAACTTCGGAAGATTCCGCGCCTTTTAGTGAAAGACCAACTCTGTCTGCGCACTCAGAGCTCTTGACATCCTCGTCATTTCTCTGTATGGTGCGCACCTCGATTTCCTTTCCCATGGGGTATGCCATGAGCTTGTCATGCAATTTCACTTCCCCGCGCTTCATCAGCCCAAGCGCAACAGTGCCCACTCCCTTCACGTCAAAGCAATGGTCAATCAAAATAAGAGGGCTGCCTGGAACAATAGGGCTCACAAGCGCAAGAAGATGCTCCTTTGCCTCCTGCAGGCTTGCAAATACTTTCGAATCCTTAAGTGATGTCTTTGAAATGAATGGCGCAAGGTCCATATCGGCAACAAAAAATGTTTTCTTGCCAGCCAGGTCAAGCAGCACTATCATTTCCCCAAGCGCAGGCGATGGCGCATCTGCAAGCACCAAAACGTAATCGGATAGTGCAACAGCATCAAGCATCGCATCAAGCTTCTTCGGGTATGCGCAAGGCTCGACCGCGCTCAATATTTTCCCCTGATATACCGTGTGGTAGAATGCAATGTCATCCGCGCTTCCCTTCTTGCCAAATTCATGCGCCGCAGTCGCCCGTGCAGCCGCATCAGCGCCCAATACTGCGATGTTCAAGCTTGCCATGGAAATCACTCCTGCAAATTATCCGAACGCCAAGAATGCGCCTTTTTCATCCAGCCCATTCATCTTATTTTTTCGCAAACACCAGATACGCAGTGTGCGTCAGCCCCATATTCGCAGGCCGCACGCCAGCATCACGCACCAGTATTTCGCGCACAATATTTTCAATGCAGAACGCATCTGAAAAGCCGGCTTCCTTGCAGGCGGCAGTGAATTTTTTCACCTGCTCGGCATGCGGCAAGTATCCGACGCAATATCCGCCTTTCTTAAGCGCGCCAAACGCGTGCGCCACTGCCTTGTCAGAATCAGCCAGGTCAAGTGTGACCAAATCAACTTCTTTCTCCTCAATGCCGTCAAACACGCTTTTTTGCCGGATTTCCACACCCGCTACTCCGCTTTTTTTCACGTTCTTTTCCGACAGCTCGGCAAAATCCGGCCTCCACTCATAGCTCACAATGCGCTTGCAAACATTCCCAAGTGCGATTGCAAGAAACCCGCTGCCCGCGCCAGCATCAACGCACACGCTTTCCTTCCCAACGCCAGTGTATGCAATAATCATGCCAATGTCCTTTGGCAGCACCACCTGTGGGCCGCGCTTGCACTTTGCCAAAATATCAGGCAGTTCAATCATTGCATCACAAACTTTTTTCCTGTAATCTTCTCGCATGCCTCGACGTATTTTGCAGTGGTGTTTGCAATAACTTCATCTGGCAGCGAAGGCGCCGGGGGTTTTTTGTCCCATCCGATGCCCTCCAAATAATCCCGCACGTATTGCTTGTCATATGACGGCTGGTTTTTCCCAACCTCGTATTTGTCAGCCGGCCAATACCTGCTGGAATCCGGCGTTAGCGCCTCGTCAATCAAAATAATCTCATCACCATCATACCCAAACTCGAATTTCGTGTCCGCAAGTATGATGCCCCGCGTTGCGGAGTAATTTGCCGCTTCCTTGTAAATCCTTAGTGCCAATTCCTTCATGCGCGAATACGTCTCCGCGCCAACCATCATTGCGCCTTCCTCCTCACTCACATTCAAATCATGCCCGACATCCGCCTTTGTGGTGGGCGTGAAAATGGGCTCTGGCAATTTGCTGGAATTTTTCAATCCCGGAGGCAATTTTATGCCGCAAATCGTGCCTGAGGCATTGTATTCCTTGAGCCCGCTTCCTGCCAGATAGCCCCGCACCACGCACTCAAGCTTGATGGGCTTTGCCTTTTTCACAATCATGCTCCTGCCATGCAAATATGCCGGCAAGCCAGCCGGAATATCTGTGGAAATGAGATGATTGCGCACAATGCCTTGCAGCTTCTGGAGCCAAAAGAGCGTAAGCTCTGTGAGCACCGCGCCCTTGTACGGGATGCCCTGCGAAAACACGACGTCAAACGCAGAGAGCCGGTCTGTTGC
The DNA here is from genome assembly GCA_020056305.1 of archaeon. Classification (GTDB taxonomy): domain Archaea; phylum Micrarchaeota; class Micrarchaeia; order Anstonellales; family Anstonellaceae; genus JAGVIA01. Next base: position 12,988 of record JAGVIA010000050.1, read on the forward strand.
GACCATGAGCAGATTCCCGTCAGGCAGCTCATAAGTGTCGCGCACCTTGCCGCGCGAGAAAAGCTTGAGGGTTAGGTTAGTTTGCGTAATGACTTCGGCCATATCATTCACTTCCACATTGCTTGGCTCTTGCAGCAATAAAATCGTTTGCAAGGGGCTTATATAGTCCGCAACCCGTATTATGGCGCTATTTCTATCAGATTGGGGCGTTGCCCCAATTCTGAAAAAATCCCATGGTGATTTTTTCATGACAACAATAACACGAGTGTGCATTTTGCACGGGTATGGCGGAAGCGGCGTTCTGCACTGGCAGACATGGCTTGCAAAGAAATGCCTAAAGCTCGGGCTTTCCGTATCGTATCCGAAGCTTCCTAACAAGGACGCGCCAAAACTCGGAGAGTGGCTCGTTGCCCTTAAGGAGGAAATGCCAAAAATTGATGAGAATACCGCGCTTGTGGGGCATTCGCTTGGCTGCCCCGCGATACTGCACCTTCTTGCAAGGCATGACATCAAGTCAGTGGGCCTGGTAATCCTTGTCGCGCCCCCAAGCATCATGAAAATAAGGGCAAGCGAATTGTCCTTCCTTGCGCCCTTCTGGGACAGCCTGAATTCAGCCGCGCTCGAGCGCAAGGCAAAAAGAATTGTCATATTCGCCTCTGACAATGACAAGTGGGGCGATGTTGAGGACTCGCGGAAGCTTGCCAAGGCAGTGCATGCGGACTTGCGCGTGATTGCAAGCGGCGGGCACATCAACGCCTCATCAGGCCACCACACGTTCCGCGAAGTGCTGGGGCTCATTTCACCGAAAGCAACAGAAATAGAATAATCAGCGCAAGGGAGCAACCCACGGATGATGCTTTGGTCTGACCAAGTTTGCTTGGAAACATCCCAGCTCACTTGAACATCAAAAGATACTTCTTTTCATATTCTTTATGGTCACCGATAAAGAAGACCGTCCTTGCCTCTGTGCTTTGGTCAATCAGATACATCGCCCGGTAGTCGCCAATCTCAAGAACCCAAACATCACCATGCTTCTTTAGGGTTCTTGCAGGCCGCAGCGTGCTTAACGCTTCCAGCTTCTTTTTCACCCTCTCCCGCGTTGGCTTATCGAGCTTGTTTAGCTGTGCAAGTGCCTCATCTGTAAGGAAAACGGGGCATTTTTCATTTTTGGAAGGCATCTGACCAACTCAGACTTCCTCAATCCGGTGAAGCCGCGCCTTTCCGGATTTCAGCTTGCGCAGTGCAGATTGGGCATCCTTGTACATCATCTCCTCTATGACTTCCTCCTTGGACTTGACCAGCCCGTATTTTGCCGCAAGCTCCATCGCGCCTACCCGAAATATATCCGCCTTGGACTTGAACACCCCAAGCTGCAGCAGCCGCTCGACTGCCTCCTCAACGCTTCCCTCATACTGCAACATTGTGGATTTCATGCAAAACTACCCCGGACAGATATACAATAACTGTATATATAAAGCTTTGCCGAATCCGTAAGATCCGAGTCTTGGACTAGATGCAGGGGGAGCGCATTCAACATTTCCTAAATCAATGCCGCAAGAAGATACGCAAAAATCCCCAGTGCAAGCGCGTACAATGATGTTTTTCTTGCGCCCTCAAGAAATTTTTCGTCGTGCTTTTTGAGGAATTCCGCTCCCATCACAACAAATGCAAGGAATGAGACAACCACAAGTCCCAGTGAGAGCATGTTTGGCTTAAGTCCGGCAAAGAAGGGCATTATCGCAAAAGGAACAAATGCAAAATAGCACAGCGCCGCAACTATCGCCGCATTCGCCTCTCCAATGGCAATCGGCAGCGTGCTTGACTTTCGAGCTTCTTTGTCCCCTTCCATGTCCTGGATGCTCTTTGCAATCTCACGCCCCACTCCGACAATGAGCGCTGCAATGGAGATGTACGCGACAGGCGCAACGATGTCCCCGCTTGCAACGATGCTTCCGAAAGAAAACGATATTGCCATGGAAAGCCCGATGAAAGCATTTCCCAATAGCGGCAAATCCTTAAGGAACAAGTCATACGCTACGGAAAGGACGGCAAACGCAAATGCAATCCAGAAAGCAGCGCCGCCAATAAAATAACCTGCGCCAACACCTGCAATAAGGAAAATAATGCCTACAATCAACGCAAATTCCTTCGAAACCTCGCCTGCCACAATAGGGCGGTCAGCACGTTTGTTTTTCCTGTCAGCTTCCACGTCCGCCCAATCATTTAGTGCAAACGCGCCGAATTCCACGAAGACCGGGACTAGCAGGGCAAGAAAAACAATCTCCGCTGCCGGCAGCTGCGCCCCGCTGGCATTTGCGGCAACAAGCATGCCGACAAGCACTGCAAACGCGAGCATGATTGCGTGCTCGCCGCGCACCAGCCTCCAGAAAGATGAGAGCTTCATGGGCATATTCCCCAAACATGATTTATATCTGATGCGATTTTGCTTTAGTTGCCAAATATCAAACAATATGTTTAAATAGGACTTTCGGCATAATGCACCTGTGGTGAATTAATGGATGCCAACATCGGCTTTCGACAGCAAAAACCTCAAATCAAACAGCGAATTGCAGCAGCATTTACGCCAAGGGCAGTGACTATTTGGCGCAATTACAGGCGTGAAATAGGTGTTATTAATGAAATAGCATTAGACGCAATTCCAAGCGTTGGCGATTATAAGGCAACATTAAGGGATAATAGAACAAAGAGGAACAAGGCACTTCTTGCTGCTGGCTTAAAGGTCATTGGCGCAGCTGCCTTTTACAACGTGACTGCCGGAATTTACGGAGTAAGCGCCCGCGACAATAGTCTTTCTTTCGACGCAACGCAAGCATGGAGGAACACTTCCAGCGTGTCTCTGACAATTGCAACGGGTGCTGCGAGCCTGATCCCTGCAGAATACAAGGACGCCGTTGCGCACATGATAATTGGGGCAGAATGGACGCTGTCGGCAGTCAGGATGTGGGTGGAGCAAAAAGCCTGGAACATGTGCGGCTTCACTCCTGACCCTGCTGGCACGCTTCTTACGCCCTATCTTGCGGGCTTGATGGAATTCGGCTACAAGCTTACCGTTACATACCCGCAGGACACTGATTCGAGGCTTGCAGTCGGCCTCGTTGGCATTTACGGGAATTTTGTGCGCATGGCGCACGCGGGACTAATTATGCTTGCAGTAAGGATAAGCCATAATATCAAGCTGAATATCAAGCTGAACACTGCGCCCCAGTGAGCGCTTCCCCAAATTTTTATCTTAGTCTGGCTGAAGCCCGACTTCTAAAAAAAGCTGCGCTTTTTTTATTACTTCCCTGCAAAGAGCTATTGGTTCTATGAAACTATTCCATTCCGGGCTTCCCCGCACGTTCCTTGGGAACGAAAACGATTTTGCAAAGGCAAAGGCAGTCATACTGCCTGTCCCATATGACTCTACTGTTTCCTATGGCACCGGGCAGCGCTTCGGGCCTCAGGCAATCATAGAGGCAAGCAGGCAGGTGGAACTCTATGACATCGAGTTTGGCTTTGACATATCCGCAAAAGCAGGCATCTTCACCCTTGACGAGATGGAAATAGACCGCGGCTCACCGCAAAAGACAGTGGAGCGCGTGGAAGAAGGCGTAAGCGAAATACTTGCAGCAGGCAAGATGCCGATAGTAATTGGCGGCGAGCACTCAATCTCTTCCGGTGCAGTGAAAGCATGTGTAAAGAAATTCGGCAAAATTTCTGTTTTGCAGATAGATGCGCATGCTGACTTGCGCGACGAGTATGAAGGCACGAAATACAATCATGCGTGCGTGATGCGAAGGATACGCGAGATGGCAGGCACTTGCGTGCAGGTGGGCGTGCGCAGCATGTCAGAAGAGGAAGCCGAGCACATAACGAAAAACAAGCTTGAAAAATTCATCTTCAGCCCTGATTTTGACGACAAAAATGTGCTTTCAATGCTCTCCAGCAAGCTCTATGTCACAATCGACATTGACGGGTTTGACCCATCCGAGGTGCCTGCAGTTGGCACGCCAGAGCCCGGTGGCCTGCACTGGCAGCAGGTCCTCTCTTTGCTTCGTGCCGTGTGCAAAAAATGCGAAATAGTCGGCTTTGACATCGTGGAGCTTGCACCAATACCTGGGCAGCCGGCATCAGACTTCCTGTGCGCAAAGCTCGCATACAAGATGGTTGGATACTCACTGCTCAAATGAAAACAGCCGCACCAGAGATGCGCATTCCATCTTCCTTTTTGCCTGCTAGCCAGCCCAGATGCACCTTTTTATACGCTTCTTGCCAATGAATTACGGGAGACTTAATGGCAAAAACATCGGAATTTTCAGGCTTTCACCAGCTTAGCCCATCCGAGAGGCTTGCAAAGGTAGCAGACGCCTGCGGCTTAAGCGAAGATGAAACGGCATTGCTCCAAAAGGAGGGAAGCCTGCCACTATCCCTTGCCGACAAGATGGTTGAGAACGTCATCGGATTTGCGCCAATCCCGCTTGGCATCGCAACAAATTTCCAAATCAATGGCAAGGACTATCTCATTCCAATGGCAATAGAGGAGCCATCAGTAATTGCAGCAGCATCAAATGCGGCAAAGATAACCCGCCAGTGCGGCGGATTCACTGCTTCCGTTTCCGAGCCCATAATGCGCGGGCAAGTGCAGCTTGTTGGCATAATAGATGCGAAAGAGGCATGCAAGAAACTGCTTGCAAAAAAGAAGGAAATCAAGAAGGCAGCAGCAGCTGCGACAATTGGCATGAAAGAATACGGTGGCGGATTCCGCAAATTCTCCTGCCGTGTGATGAAAAGCGGGCGCGGCGACATGGTGCTCGCAGAATTCTTCATAGACGTGCGCGATGCAATGGGCGCAAACACCATAAACACCGCCCTTGAGTCAATTGCGCCAATGCTTGCGGAAATAACCGGAGGCAAGCCGCGGCTTCGAATACTTTCGAATCTGGCAAAGGAAAGGACTGCAAAAGCATCGGCGGTTTGGAAGAAAGAGATACTGGGCACTGAAACCATCGATGCCATACTTGACGGGTATGAATTTGCCGCCAACGACATTTTCCGCTGCGCCACGCACAACAAGGGCATAATGAACGGCGTGGATGCGCTTGTGGTTGCAACCTCCAATGACTGGCGCGCAGTCGAGGCAGGCGCCCATTCATTTGCGGCATACAAAAAGGGGTACAAGCCCTTGACGCGCTACCGAAAGAATGAGAACGGGGATCTTATAGGCGAAATCGAGTTTCCTGTTGCTGTTGGCACAGTAGGTGGCGCAACGCGCACAAACCCGATTGCAAAAATCGCGCTAAAGATAGCTGGAGTCTCCTCGGCAGGCGAGCTTGGCATGCTCATGGCGGCACTCGGGCTTGCGCAGAATTTTGCAGCGCTTCGCGCGCTTTCCACCGAAGGCATACAAAAGGGGCACATGAAACTGCACGCACGCAATATTGCAATAAACGCAGGCGCAACCGGAGAAGAGGCGGACCGCGTCGCCCAGAAACTGATAGAGGAAAACAACATTTCAGTTTCACGCGCAAAGGAGCTTCTTGGGAAATAATTCGAAGAAGGGTGCTTGTCAAAACAATAACGCTTGGAAAAAGTGATGCTATGCTTGGCGAAAAACAAAAGGAAATAATATCCGCAGCAACCGTGCTGCTATTTGCATTCCTGCTCTCTGCGGCGCTTTTTAGCGCGCCATTTGACGAGAGCGGCTATGCTGCCGCAACGAGGATAGCTGATGGCAAGGCGGCAACCCCATCCGACATGTTCCTTTCGCTTAAAGCAAGCTTCATTGGCATGAGGGATGCGCTGCATTTCCTTCCGCCCTCATTGCTTGCAATCTCATCCCTTTTCCTCTACCTTGCCCTGCGCAGCCGCGCAATCGAGCGGCAGGTTGCAGGCGCTGCGGCATTGCTGTTTGCCTCATCCGCAAGCGTTTTCGTGCCATTTTTGCCCGGTGTCTGGCAGGATTTCTCCCTCTCCATCCCGCTTCTTGCCATCGGCATTTTCCTGTTCTGGAAAAGCAAGATAGAAAAAGAGGGCGCCGATGCGCTCTTTGGAGCATCTGCGCTTCTCTTCTTAGCAGCAACTTATGTTTATCCCGCAGCGGGCTTTGCAGCAGCGCTCTTTGTGCTCGTGCACATAATCGAGCTGTATCACACAAAGAGGCACAAGAACGAGAGCCTCTATGCGCTTGGCGGCCTTGCGATAGTTTGTGCAGGCGCCGCATTCTTCCTTGGCGCAGCAGGCAGCACTGTTCCAATAATGAATATTTTTGTGGAGCAACGCTTTTTGCTTGGGCTTTCTGGCATTTCTGCGATATTCGCCTTGCGCAACTTCTCGCAAAATGAGGATGCGCTTTGCGCGCTTCTCTTTCTTGCATCCTTCCCGCTTTTTATTTTCTTTCCGGCAGGCTCTGCAATGCTCAATGCCACAAGTGCTGCATTTGGCATCCGCTCGCTCCTCTCGTTTCACAACAAGACGCGCTCTGAGTGGGCAGGCGTGCTCTTCATATTCTTCTTCTTTTTCATATTCGGCTTCCTTGGCACGGCAGAAGCCTCGAAAAGCGCCATAATCTCCGCATGCGTCTCAGGAGGGCTTGTGCTTGCGGCATATTTGTATGAGTTTAAGGCAAAGGAATTCCCATTCGGCGCGCTTTGCCTTCTCATGCTCCTCTCGCTCTTCTATGCGGTTTCATACTCTCTTGCGCCATCAGCAGGCGGCTTTTCATCTTTCCACTACTCTGCGCCCACAGTTGCGCAGCAGGAGGCATTTGCCTGGCTTTCAAAAAATGTTCCTTCCGGCTCAACAATTGCCGTGATTGAGCACCCCAATGCCGCGAAATTCGAATCCGGCATGTCAGTATTTGAAAATGCGAATGCAACCGCATCGCAGCTTGCGGCATCTGCGCCCATTGCACAAGTCCCATCCGGCACATATCTTGCCGTGGGGCCAGAAGTTTTCTGGCGCCCCGACCGCATCGCAGCGCTTTCCGGCTCGGATTTCACTGCGCAGGGCTTCCGCTTTTTCTCAAAGCAAAAAAGCACTACTGGCGATGTAGCGATATTCGAATCATACGATGGCATGAAGCTCCTTCGCGCCATTGACACTGCAGGAGGGTTTGCGCAGGCAGACTCCCTGCTCGTTGATTCACGCGGCGCGCCGCTTGCCCAGATTTCGTATTCCGAAGTGCTCCAGCTCTACCCTGAAATGTTCTATTCGGACCCACAGAATCTCCAGGTGCGGCCTGTGCAGTCATACAACACAATCGCGTTTAGGATGTTCTTTGGCGAGCCTGAGGGGTTTGAGAAGGTTTATGACGAAGGGGGAGTCAGGATATTTAGAAAAACCGCTTGATAAGTCGTTTTGTTCATTTGCGGCTCGCAGTTGCCTTTAAGGCAACTTCTCCGCAATTTCCGCTGAAATGTGCGGCTGTAGTCCAGCCTGGTAGGATCTGAGCTTCCCAAGCTCGAGACCCGGGTTCAAATCCCGGCAGCCGCACTCACATTCGTTCGTGCTGCTGCCTATTTTCCGCTCGTTGTGGTGCTGCTGCACCACTTCGCGTCAAGTGCTTCGCACTTGCCGCCGCGGAAAAAGCCGCCAAACCGC
>JAGVIA010000036.1 GCA_020056305.1 archaeon
CCGAGAGGCAGCCTAAGCTGCCGCCAGAAGATTTTATCAAAAATCCGGTCTTCGGGCCGGTTTTCAGGCACCGGATTCAATTACTTTCGGAAGTACTGATTACCCGGGCTTCATTTTGGAGAGGTGTTTTTGATAGGCGTTTAACGGCAAAATCATGCCCAACCAAGCACCAGGTCCGCCAGTTCCCTATCGCTGTTTTGCGAGTACTTCTCTTTCATGCCTTCAATCAAATCCCATCGTATAGACTCCATTTCCTCGCCAATCCACTTGCCTGCCTCCACGCCATCCGGAACTACATTTGCCCCTTTGAGATTTTTTAATATCCAGTCGCTTTCTGGGAAATTGGGGCGTTTTTTTAGAAAGAGCGGAACGCCCGCTGAAACTGCCTCGCTCACTGTCCCATAAGAAGGTTTTCCAAAAACTGCCCTTGCAGCTGCAACGTAGTTCTGGGTTTCTATTGCGCCCTTTGGGATGTAATGGAGACTCCTGCCAGTCATGCGCGCATTTATGGACTTTCCAAAGGCAGCAAGAATTCTGCCAGTCTTTGGCATCTTCGCCGTCACCCTTCTTCTTAGCAGGCCGACTTTATGCCTGTTTGGAAACTCCGGCATTGGCTCATTAAAAGGGAGCACGAGTGTTTCGCTTGCCTTTGAGTAGGATTCGGCATAAGTGCGGTATACCTCGCTCGATGTTCCGAAGACGTGTTTTGCTATAAGAGTCCAGCCAAAATTCGAAACGGCTATGATGGGGATAGACAGCTTTGATGCTGCAAGGAATGGCTCTGGCGGGATGTCAGCCACGATTATGTCCGGCTTTTCGCTTTTCATTCGGGCAATTTCCGCACGAACTGCATTTTCAAAGCGATTTGTGAAATTTCGGTTTGCTGCCCTTGTTTTTTCCAAATCGATGCCCAGGCCCTCGGGAATGAGGCGCAGGGAGCTTGCAATCGGCCTGATTTTTGCCCCGGGAAGCGATTTCTGCAGGAGCTCCGTATGGGCGCCACAAGCGACTGTAATTTGCGCCCTCTTCCCAATCGCCCTAATCAGTGCCACCTGGCGCGTAATGTGCCCCAACCCGAAAGAATCCAGATAGAAAAGTATCTTTTTCATATGGCTACTTCCTTAAGCTTGAAAAAAACCGCTCGAAGGCAAGGCAGACCTGCCCAATAGCGTTATCGTCTATGTTTGGATGGATGCCGAAATAAAATGCATTTCTCATGATGTATCTGGCGTTTGTTAGATCGCCATTTTTATGGTCGAAGTGCTCAAATGCGGGCTGCTCTGCCAGATTGCCGCCAACAACGGGCCTGGTTTCTATCCCATTTTTTTCCAGGTGCGCCATGAGCTGCTTGCACGTAAACGGGCTGCCCTCCCTGACAGTTAGGGGAAATGCAAACCAGCTGTGCCGCGTGCCATTCTTTTCGCGGGGAAGGACAAGGTAGCTTTCGTATTTCTTTAGGGCAGCAAGCAGCTTTGCCGCGATCTCCCTCCTCTTCGATATGAAACCCTCAAGCTTTTTCAGCTGGTGCAGCCCGAATGCCCCGGCCAAATCCGTGGGGCGCAGGTTATACCCGGTATTGACAAACATGAACCGCGGATCGATATCCGGATTTGCGTCCACATATTCCTGTTTTTTCATCGAGTCCCGTATGTACCCGTGGGCACGCAGGATTTTGGAGAGCTCGGCGCAGTCAAAATTGCTTGTGCAGAGCATCCCGCCCTCAATGGTGGTTATGTGGTGCGAGAAATAGAAGCTGAAGGTTGAAATGTCTGAAAATGTGCCAGCCTTTTTGCCGCCGTACTCGCTTCCGAGCGCTTCGCACGTGTCTTCCACCAAAAAAAGCTTGTGGTCCTCCGCCAAGTCAGATATTGCGCCCATATCGCAGACATTGCCAAGAAGGTGAACCGGCATTATCGCCTTAGTTTTCTCAGAAATCATTTCCTTCATTTTTTCTATGTCCAGCAGGTAGTCCTCATCCACATCCACCAGCACGGCGCGCGCGCCTATGTTTATGGCAGGAAAGATGGTGGTTGACCAGGTCACCGCCGGAACTATGATCTCATCCCCGGCCCTGATTCGGTTTTTTACCAGGGGGTTGGAGAGGATTGACAGCGCAAGCAGATTCGCACTTGAGCCGGAGTTCACCATTGTCGAATATTTTGAACTGAGATAATCGGAGAAGTCCTGTTCGAATTGCCTTACTTTGCGGCCCATCGTCACTTGCATGCTGGTCATGGAATCAAGAGCTTCCAGGATTTCATCCTCCCCAAATGTGGGCATGACAAGCGGAAGGAGCTTGTCGGACCGGTATTCGGCGCATTTCGCCCTTATGTAATTCCTTAATGCTTCGTCCATTTTTGCCACCAAAAGTCAGTGTTTATCCAAAGGCGCTTTGTGAGAGAGGTACCATTTGACCGTTGTCCTCAGCCCTTCATCAAAGCCTACTTTCGCCTCAAAGCCAAACTCCCTTTTCGCCATCGATGTGTCCAGGCATCGCCTAGGCTGGCCGTTTGGCTTTGACGTGTCCCATACGAACTTCCCGTCATAACCGATCAGTTTGCCTAGCTTCACTGCCAGCTCCTTGATTGATATCTCCGTGCCTGAACCTAGGTTTACCGGATTTGGCTTATTGTAGCGCTCTGCCGCCAAGACAATGGCCTTTGCGCAGTCTTGCACGTATAGAAATTCCCTCGTCGGGGTGCCGTCCCCCCAGAAAACCACGGTTTTGGAGCTATTTTTCTTTGCGTCAACGAGTTTTCGTATCATTGCAGATATTACGTGCGATGAATCCGGGTCGAAATTATCCCCGGGGCCATAAAGGTTGACTGCAAGAAGGTGTATCCCCTTAAACCCATGCTGGGCATTGTAAGCCTGCGTCTGGACGAGCATCATTTTTTTTGCAAGCCCATAGGGGGCATTTGTCTCTTCCGGGTAGCCATTCCACAAATCGTCCTCGCGGAACGGAACCGGCGAAAATTTTGGGTATTCGCAGACTGAACCCAACCCGACAAATTTTTCAACACCATGCTTGTAGGAGGCATCGATGAGGTTTAGCGCCATTGATGCATTATCATAAAAGAATTCAGCAGGTTTTGCCCTTGTTTCGCCTATGCCGCCTACTTTGCCGGCAAGATGAATAACAATATCCGGCCCATATTTTGATAGAAGCCGCTCAACATCCTCTCTTTTTCGCAGGTCGAATTCTGCGCTCCTTGGGACAACAACCTCTGCGGGGGAGCGGCTTTTTAGCTCCGAAATTAGATACGAGCCGAGAAATCCAGCGCCGCCAGTCACAAGGATTTTCTTACTTTTTAAGTATGGCATTTGCGCCCTCTTTTTTTATGTCTGCTTCAAGCATCATTCTTACAAGTTCCTTGAATTTGACGCGCGGCTGCCAGCCAAGGAGCTTCCTTGCCTTTGAGCTGTCTCCCTGGAGGAAATCCACTTCCGCTGGCCTGAAGTAGCACTCATCTATGCTCACGTAATCCTGCCACGATAAATCTACAAGTGAAAATGCCTCCTCCAAGAATTCCTTCACAGAATGCGACTCGCCAGTTGCAATTACAAAATCATCGGCTTTATCATGTTGCAATATGCGCCACATTGCCTCCACAAAATCACCTGCAAACCCCCAATCCCGCTTTGCCGTAAGGTTGCCCAGATAGATGCGATTTTCCTTTCCTGCAAGTATCCGCGCAATGCCGCGGGTTATTTTCCTTGTGACAAATGTTTCTCCGCGCCGTGGCGACTCATGGTTGAAAAGTATGCCGTTTGATGCAAACATTCCATAGCTTTCGCGGTAGTTTACGGTCACATGATAAGCAAGAACCTTGGCGCATGCATACGGGCTTCTGGGGCGGAATGCGGTCGTCTCGCTCTGCGGGAATTCGGCTGCCTGGCCGAACATCTCGCTGCTTGAGGCTTGATAGAATTTCATGTTCTTGCCGCTTCTTCTTATCGCTTCAAGAATCCGCACAGTGCCAAGCCCGGAAACATCCACGGTGTACTCCGGAATGTCGAAGCTCGTCCGGACGTGCGACTGCGCGGCCAAATGATAAACCTCGTCCGGCTCGCATTTTCGTATGACCTCTGCGATTGAGCTTGAATCAGTAAAATCCGCATAATGCAGGAAAAGCTTTGTCTTGGGGTCGTGCGGGTCAGTAAACAAGTGATCGATGCGCTGCGTGTTAAATGTGCTTGCACGCCTTATCATGCCGTGGACTTCGTAGCCCTTTGAAAGCAGGAGCTCTGCCAGATATGAGCCATCCTGGCCAGTAATGCCTGTGATAAGCGCCCTCAACATGTTTGTGTATTAAGTTGCTCTAAGAATAAATATCTACGTGCTGTGGTGAATATACCCCGAAGCCGTTTTTCGGCTCTCCGGCATGTGTTGTTCAGCACAGCAATATCTGTGCCATGAAGGGCGCAGCTATTTATATGCTCTATGAATCGTATTGGAAGGCAGTTGACAAAAACGCAAAGACACAGCATAACTTGGAACTACGGGCCGCCCTCAAAAAGATGTCGGCTAACGCCGACAATTCTCACACGGCTTCGCCGTGTTCGAAGGCGGTTGAGCCGCTTATCGGCGGCTGCTCTGCGGCTTTGCCGCAGAAAGGGGTGAAACAATGAGCTTGAAATCATCAATAATCGAATGTGCAACAAACTTGCTTTGGAATACAAAAAGCATGGCACTCGCACGATTCGTTGAGCAGCCGGAGTTCGTAAGAATATTCAATGAAACAAGGAAGCTAACTACTATCGCCTGTTATCCGCCAGAGGTTCATGTTATTTATAGGGCAGCGCAGGCAATGCAGAGGATAAATGGCGTATATGTGGAAGTCGGTGCATGGGAGGGGGGGAGCGCACGGATAATATGTGAGGGGAAAGGCGATAAGGAGTTCCATGTGTTCGATGCATTTGAGGATGGAATGCCAAAAGGAACGAAAGAAGACGCCCAGTGGGAAATGGCGTTGTCCGGCTCATATGAAAAAGTGAAGGAACTATTGCATCACTATCAAAATGTGCATATTCACAAAGGATATTTCCCCAACACGGCCCAACCAATAGCAGACAAGAAAATAGCATTGGCGAAC
>JAGVIA010000085.1 GCA_020056305.1 archaeon
CTAAAGAAGCAGAAAACAGCCGCGAGTGCAACGGGCTTGCTGAAAAATACATGAAAAAAGCCGCCCTTCCTGCAGCAGATGCTACAATAGCTGCAATTGCCTCGTTCAACCGCGTTGATGTCCTGCTTTCATGGAACCGCGAGCACCTGACAAACGCTAAGAATAAGGCTATACTAGAAGAGATAAACCACACCTGCGGAATCCCATTGCCTGCAATAATTACGCCAAGGGATTTTCTGGACAGGTTCATCCGCTCAGACAAGAAGACTTTTGGCCTCAGTCCTTCTCCAGTTCTGCCAGTATTTCGCGTGGACTCTTATTCTTCCAAACTTCGCTTCTGAGGCGCTCTCCGACTTCCCACGGCTTGCACTTAAGGTCCTTGAGAAGGGCCCCGTACGCCTTTATCATATTGGGGTCGCGGAGAAGCTTCTCAAATTCCTTGGTCTTGCCATTGAACTTATAGACGGTAGGCACAATAAGCATGTTGTCGTCGTCTCCTCTTTTTTTCAACCCAAACACCCCTAAAACGCAGAATTAATCGCGACTTTATCATTATTAAATCATGACTATATTGCAGGGCATTCCACACTTTGACGGTGAAACGAAGGTTTATATTTGAGGCAAGTTTTCTGAGCCTGTTTATAAATTCCCCTTCCGAATTAGATTCGTGGGAAAAATCAGCATGCCGCCCAAACCAATCGTCTATCCGCCACCAAAAAATGTTGGAGGAAAACCGGAAAACGCGGACATTACTGCGCGGGCAATGCTGATTGAAAAGTTTGATACTGGCGAATACTGCATAGTTTTGGATAGACTGTTTTGGAGAAAGGATGGTCACGAAGAATTACGTTTCACATATTATTATCGCAAAAAAGGAGGAACGGATAGCGATTGGATTTTTGGTCAAGGCGCAGCACATATGAACCCAAAAACACTGGTTGCGTTGATAAGAAAAGCAAAAACCAACCCGGATTGGGGGAATTTTGAAAATAGTTTAGGCGGCATAAGCATTATGGCACAAGGTTGATGAACGCCTGAATTTCCGCCCGTTTTCCCCTATATTTAAAAACCCCAATTCCCCAAGCCTCCCTTACTACTGCTTGAATGCTACAAGGTGAAAATTTGGGAACTCTTGATATCCTAAGCCCGATAACAAGGATGCTGCCTGAAGTAGCGCCGCCAAAAGTCCCTCCATCCATAAAGGAGCGGCTCATGTGGACAGGCATCGCGCTCTTCGCATTCTTCGTCATGTACAACGTGCTTGCTGTGGGCGTCGACCCCCGCCAGCAGACCAGGGACTTTTTGCAGGTCGTCACCGCATCCAATCTCGGCACGCTTCTCACAATCGGCATCGGCCCCATTGTGCTTGCATCAATTTTCCTGCAGCTTTTCGCAGGCGCGAAAATTATTTCCGTGAACATGCAAAACCCGGAGGAGAAGGCGAACTTCCAGGCAGCGCAAAAGCTCCTTGCAATCATTCTCTGCGTTATCGAGGCCGCAATATTCGTGTTCTCGGCGCGCGGGCTTGTGATTGAAAGCCCGCTTTTTGGCTCGCTTATGGCAACGCAGATATTCGTCATATTGCAGGTCGCAATCGGCTCAATGATACTTCTCTATCTTGATGAAGTAGTCGCAAAGCATGGCATCGGAAGCGGCATTTCACTTTTCATCGCCGCAGGTGTGTCTTTCTCCGTAATCGGGGGCGTCCTCAACTTAATTGAGGGCGAAAATGGCGTATTGGCGGCTTTCGCGCAGGGGGGCGCAGAGGCGCTTCCCATGGGCATCGTGGCGCTAGCTCCGCTCTTTTTCACCATAATCGTTTTCCTTGTAGTCGTATATTCCGAGGGCATCAAGGTGGAAATTCCCCTCGCATTCGACCGCGCCCGCGGCTTGGGCAGCCGCTTCCCGATAAAGTTCCTTTATGTGTCAAACATCCCGGTCATCCTTGCCGCGGCGCTTTTGCTCAATCTGCAATTTTTTGCAACCTCGCTGGAAGGCCAGCATCTCTGCATAGGCGGCGAATTCAGCAATGTCACACTTGACCCGCAAAAAGTTTGCGGCACGGGTATGAATCTTGTTCCTTATTTCGGCTATGTATCCGGGGGCCAGCTGCATGACGGGCTTCTCTATATGATATCGCCGATTTACAAGCCCATCAACCAGGAGTACGGCACTTATGTGCGCCTGCTTGTCAGCGGGACCACGCCAGTATTTGGAATCCCGGAAATCCTCCACATCTTCGTATATATCGTATTCATGATGGGGCTGTGCATCATATTCGGCCAGTTCTGGGTTGAGACAACGAACATGAATGCGCACGCGGTTGCAGAGCAGCTTGATTCCGCAGGCCTGCAGGTTCCAGGCTACCGCCGCGATCCGCGCATAATAGAAAAAATGCTTGAGCGCTACATTCCGCCAATCACGATACTCTCATCTGCATTCGTCGGATTGCTTGCCTCTACCGCGGACCTCACAGGCGCGCTAGGCACAGGCACCGGCATACTGCTTACCGTGGGCATACTTGCTCGCCTCTATGAAGACCTCGAGCGCCAGTCAGTCTTCGACTCATACTCCATGCTCTCGGGAATTGTCGGAAAGAAGTGACCATATGATTATTGTGATGGGATTGCCAGGCGCTGGAAAATCCACAGTGCTCGGAAAGCTTTCTGGCTCAGGCTACAAATTGCTCAACTGGGGCGACCTGATGTTTGGGATTGCGAAAAAGAAATACGGCCTTGCGCACCGGGACGATATACGCAAGCTGCAAACCCCTCAGCAACTCATTGTGCAAAAGGAAGTCGCGGCATTGCTCGCAAAGGAAACGGGAAAAATAATCCTTGACACGCACTGCTCGATAAACACTCCCAACGGATATCTGCCCGGCCTGCCATTCGCATTGCTTGGCAAGCTCAAAGTCGAGCGCCTCGTGCTCATCACTGCGCCAATCGAGGAGATTATGGCAAGGAGAAAAAAAGACATGGCAGGCGCGGCAGGCCGCGCGCGCGAGCTTGATGAGTTTGGCACGCGCGAGCACGACTCGCAGAACCGCGCATACCTTGCGGCATATTCCGCATTCACCGGCGCACCTGCGACAATAATCTACAACCGTGATAACAAGCTTGATGAGGCAGCTGCAAAACTGAAATCGCTGCTTGAATGAAACGCGGAAAAAATACCGATGCCGCTTGTGATGACGTGGGAATTTGCAAAAGTTGCGCATCAGCCTGCACGGTTGCGGGCTTTGCGCTTGTTTGCGTTTTTGCATGATGTGATTTTCAATGTTTGGATTTGACGATGTGTTTGTAATTGCGGCATGCGCCTTTGCCTACGCCGGCGCATCCACCCTTTTCATGAACAAGTTTGGCAATAAGAAACGGGTCATGGAGATACAGAAGCACTTCAACGGCATAAACAAGGAGCTTGGAGAGGCGATGAAGGCAAAGGACGACACAAAAATCCAGGAGGTCTCAAAGAGGCAGCAGGAGTCCATGCCCATGATGACCGAGCTAATGCTGCTGCAGATGCGGCCGCTTGTGATAATCCTCCCCGTAATCATATTCATCATCACCCCCACCCTGCGAAGCACCTTCACAAACTTTATTATAACCCTTCCAACAAAATTGCCTGTGCCACAAGGGCTCGGCTTAGCGTTCAGAGACGTTTTCGGCCCTGTCGGCTGGTTTTGGATTTGCGTCATTCTCTTCGGCTTCGTTTTCATGGGTGCCGAGAAGCTGTATGAGAAATACGCAAAGAAGAATTGATTTTACGAGGGATGATTTATGCAACCTAAGAACCGTTCAAATTCAGTCCGCAAGCTTAAGCGCAAGTCGCCTTCAGGGAAAAGCACAACACTTTTCCGCCGAAGGCCAAAGGGCGGAGCGCACCATGACCACATAACCGGGCAGCGCCTGCATGGCACCACTTCCGCAAAGGGCGCAAAGAGCACCAAAGTGCCTTCCCGCATTTACGGAGGGCACCTCTCTGGCGCAACCACGCGCAAAGTGCTGGTGTATGCAGCAAGGCTCAAGGAGGGCACGATGGCTGAGGATGATGTCGACGTGCGCCTGCTGCCATATGTTCGCGCCATGCTGAAAAAACTGTAATTTTTTCCGTTGCCATTTTTGCGCGGCTTTTTATTGCCCGTGCAGATTTGGCATCTGCGCGCTTTTTTATTTTCCAAAATAGCAGGCGGAAAGCGCCTGCAGGCGCCCGCTTTCAGAATTGCGAATAGGGAAATTCTGCATGACCAACCATGAACGGATTCATAAAGCCCTCCGCCACGATCTTCTCGGGTGCAGTGCTTTTTATCCTCTCATTCTTCAGCGTTTGCGCAAGCGCATTAATGTCAAGCTCGTCCGCTGCAAGCGCATTTGTATTGTATACCCTGTTTCCGCTTTCGGCGCACGTAAGATAGAACATGTTGGCAAAATACACTAATCCTGTCTTGTGAACCGAGTGGGTAAGGTAAAAGCGATGGCCATATATCCGCGCAATGTCCTTCATCATCTTGACAAGGGGTTCCTTGAATCTCACGTATTCGTCGAGCCCCTTGATTTTTTGCCGAAACGAAGAGTCCCTAAACGCGAAATATGCCTCCGTGAACGGCTTAAGAATATCCAAAATTTCCATCAGCAACGGCGTGTATACCTCATCCCTCCTTTGCTTGTCCATCAGGAAGGCATGCACTTTGGCAAGAATTTCGAACTGGTGGAAGAATTTGTCGAATACTTCTGCCTCTTCCCTTGTCACATTGCCCGGCATAACATCTATAAGGCGACTGCAGCCTTCCACAAGCTCCCCAAACAGCTCCGGTGTGGTTTTTTCTCTCTGTTCCGCCTGCTGCTCTAATGCGTTTTTCATTTCTGCCAAGTAGTGCGGCTGGTCAATGTTTTCGATTCGGATGATGCGGCTGATAGGGAGGGGCATTGCTATCCTAAGCTCGTCGGTTGGCGCAGCAATCGCGGCCAGGTTCTCTATTGTAAATGGAACTTCATTCGGAAGGCCAAGCTCACCCGGGCTGCTTATGGAGATATGCAAAACGACGGGCGTTGTACCAAGCCATCCGTCATTTTCAAGCCGCGCCATGTAATCCGAAAAAAGGCTAGCATTTGATTCCTTAATCAGATTCAGCGAGGTCGTAAGCACTTCCGGCGAGAAGGTTGCGTATTTCTGGGCATTTAGCCCATCGGTGGCGATATAAATTTCCGGCTGGCGGAGTATCATTTTCATCCTATACGACGACTGGTCGCCTATATTTAAGGCCCTGGTGCGAATTTCTTCAATCAGGGGTTCCCTTCTTGCCGCTGTGATGCTGCCGGCCTTTTGCATGCCCGAAAGCAGCCTCTCATTCGTACCATGATAAACTATGACTCCCATGCATAAATGTCTGATATATGTTCTTTATAAACATATCACCTTCTTTTACCACATTTATACTGCAGCCTCTGGTCCGTCTTTTAAAGTTATTTTTGCAACATACTTTCGCATCCGGTGTTTTTCCCATGATAATATGCATCGCTGGCCTCACTGGCGTCGGCAAGAATGCCGTCGGCGAAATAGTCGCCTCAAAGCTCGGCTACAGGCTTGTGTGCCCGACGTTCAAGGACCTTGCCAGCCGCGAAGGCATATCTCTTTTGGAATTCCAAAAAAAAGCAGCATCAGACCATGGCATTGACAAAAAATTCGACGTGGAATTGCGGCGAGGGGTTCAGGGCGGAAATTGCATCGTCACCACGTGGCTTGGCCCATGGATGATAAAAAAAGCGGATTTGCGCGTGAAGCTTGTTGCAACGGATGATGTCCGGGCAAAAAGGATTTCGGAGCGCGAAAAAATCACGCTTGGGCAGGCAATGGCGCACATAAAAGAGCGGGATTCGCAAAACCAAAAGCGATATATGGATGTCTATGGGATAAACATAACCGAAGAGTCTGTCTTTGACATGGTAATGGATACTTCAAAAATTTCCCAGCAGGAGGCGGCAGAAAAAATCCTCCGGCGGGCAAAGAGAGGGTGAATCTCATGAGCGCTATAAAATCAGGCAGAGTTTGCATCATAACAGCTGGCAGGGATGCGGGCAAGAAATGCATAATCGTCAGCCCCAAATCCGATTCAATGCTAAACGTGAAAGTCGGAAGCAAGGCGCGGACAATATCAATCCGCCACATCGAGCCGACGATGGATGCCGTCACGCAGAAGGAATAGGGACGGGAAGCATGGATGGCAAACAGCCACTGCAACCGAATACGCGCCAAAATATGTGCAATTCCGGCGTAGCAATCGCGGCTTGTGGCATGCCCCCCAACATTTGCGCTCCAATTTGTTATCATCCAACCGGAGCTTTTCCATATGCCAGAAGACCTCATTCACAGGCGTTCTTTTCCCCCATCGCCCCTAGGGGTTGAGCCGGAAAAGCGGCCGCTTGAAAAACTCATAGAAACGGGCATAGTCATCGTGGACAAGCCGCCCGGCCCCTCCTCGCACGAGGTTGCATCCTGGGTGAAAACCCTCTTAGGCGCATCAAAGGCAGGGCACGCAGGAACGCTCGACCCTGACGTTTCCGGTGTGCTTCCTGTCGCACTGGGGCGTGCAACCCCGCTGCTGCAATACCTGACAGACAAGGACAAGACATATGTTTGCATTATTCGCTTTTCGCGCCGCCTGCCGGAAACCGAAATAAGGAGGCTGTTCTCCCTGTTCGTCGGCGAAATAAGCCAGCTGCCCCCCAAGGAAGCTGCCGTGGCACGTCGTTGGCGCAAAAGGAACATTTATTATATTAATCCCATCCAAATAGAAAGCACCGACGTGCTTTTTGAGGCAAAAGTGCAGGCAGGCACATACATCCGAACTCTTTGTTCCGACGTCGGAAAGCTATGCGGCGGAGCCAGAATGCTTGAGCTCCGGCGCACAGATGTCGGAACCATAAACGAGGGAGAGGCAGTGCGCCTGTCAGACCTTGCCGATGCCATATGGCTCGCAAGGGAGAAACGCGGCGAGTCGGAAATCCGCAGGATGGTATTTCCTGCTGAACGCCGCATAAGCCTCAGAAAGATAATGGTAAGCGATGCCGCGGTTTCCGCGGTATGCCATGGCTCGCCCGTGTACATGCCCGGTGTGGCGGCATTTTCCCCCGGAATTTCCGCGGGCGAAAAAGTCACGATAGTCACGCAGAAAGGGGAGCTTGCGGCAATAGGCTGCGCGGCAATGCCGACGGATGAGATGAAGGTGAAGCAAAAGGGCATGGCGGCAAAGGCTGTGCGCGTGGTGATGGAAAAGGAAGCTTACCCCAAAGCATGGTAATTAGCTCAAACGCTTATGCCGGGATCGCATAACCTGGTAGTGCGTGCGCCTGGAAAATTTTTGCGTACACAGAAAGCGCATGGTCGCAAGGCCTTATGGGTTCAAAATTGGAAGCAATGAACGTCCCATTCCCGGCGTTTTTGATAAAATAGATGATTAAGGTGAAATGATGAAGGATGCAAATCCAAAGGAAATGAAAGACAAAAAAGACATCAAGAAGCCGCAGGCACAGCCTGCCGAGCATGTGCAGGATGTGGCAGGCGAAAAAGAAATCCGCGGCATTGTGCGCATAGCCGGAAAGGACCTAAAGGGCCAAATTCCGCTTCGCCGTGCAATCCCCGCCGTGCGCGGAGTTGGCGCAAACCTCGGGCAAATACTCGCGGACGTTGTCACGCGCGAGCTTGGAGTATCGCGCGACGCCATGATCGGCGAGCTGTCCGAAGAGCAGCTAAAGCGCGTTGAAGAGATAATTTCCTCGGCAGGCTCATACGGCGTGCCGACATTTATGCTAAACCGCCAGAACGACCCGCAGAGCGGGACGACTAGGCACATGATCGGGACAGACCTCATTTTTGCAGTCCGCCAGGACATCGAGCACGAAAAAAACATCTACACCTGGCGCGGCTATCGCCACGCATACGGCCAGAAGGTGCGCGGGCAGCGAACGCGCACAACTGGCAGGACCGGCATGACTGTCGGCGTCATCCGCAAGGCACTCCTTGCAAAAGCCGGTGCAACCGCGGCAACAGGCGCAGCAGCGCAAGCA
>JAGVIA010000009.1 GCA_020056305.1 archaeon
CAGAGAAGCAAAAGTTGAGGCAGAGCAGATGCGCTTGGTTTCTTTCTGCTGAGCCTTCACATCAAGAAGCCCACGCCTTCAGGCGTGGGTCATTCACTGGCGTCTCGCCAGTCTGGAAAAACTCATCGGAGGTCACTGTGATGCGCACGTCGCGCGCCGCTCCCCCTGAATTCCGCAGCCTGCCGGACACAACAAAGTCATCGTTTGAGAAAACAACATCGGTGTTTGTGAGCATCTGCCAGGATGCCGGGTTTGACACCTTGAGCGGTATGTTTAGTGTCTTGTACTTCACGCCAACAGTGTCCACGTAGTACACCCAGCGTATGGAAAGCGTGTATATGCCCGCCTTGACATCCTTGCCAATTGAAAATGGAACCGTTGCAACAGTGGAGATGCCCGATTTAAAATCCCCGAAATTGTAAGTGCCCCCGCTTATGATGGCACTTGTGCCATAGACATCGGCGGAAACCCCGGTCACTTCCTCGCTGTCGGGATTGCTCACCACCATGCTCACCGTGCCTGCGACCCCTGGCCGCAGCGTGGCTGGCAACACCGTGTAGTTGGTTATCGCAATGTCCGCAAATGCCGCAGACAGCAGCAGCGCAAATGCAAAAAATACAATTTTCATTTTCATGCAAAACACCTCTTAAATATCATTTATGGCCAGTCCTTGCCCGCGCCCTTCCGTCATCATGTTCAATGTCCCCGTCCTTCATCCTTATTATCCTGTCCGAGAGCTTTGCGACATTGGGGTCGTGCGTCACCACAACGACAGTCCCGCCGTCCTTGTGAAGCTCGTCAATTATGTGCAGCACATCCGCGCCGGACTTGGAATCAAGATTCCCAGTCGGCTCGTCGGCAAGTATGATTGCAGGGTTTGTGACAAGCGCGCGTGCGATTGCAACCCTCTGGCGCTGCCCGCCCGAGAGCTGCGATGGGTAATGGTGCATCCTGTCGCCCATGCCCAGCCTCTCAAGCACCGCCTTTGACTTTTTTTGTCTCTCCTCCCTTGCAATGCCCTGGAACAATAGCGGGAGCGCGACGTTTGATTGTGCATCAATGCTTGGCACGAGATGGAATGCCTGGAAAACAAATCCGATTCGCCTGCCGCGAAGAGCGGCGGTCTGGTCCTCGGAGAGCCGCGTGACGTCGTGCCCGTCAAAATACATCCGGCCGGATGTCGGGCTGTCAAGGAGCCCCAATATTGAGAGGAGCGTGGACTTGCCGC
Organism: archaeon; assembly: GCA_020056305.1. GTDB lineage: Archaea > Micrarchaeota > Micrarchaeia > Anstonellales > Anstonellaceae > JAGVIA01. The sequence continues at coordinate 1,229 of JAGVIA010000009.1, forward strand.
AACCCGAGGGCCCGACTATGCTCATGCGCTCGCCCTCGTGAATCTCCATGTCGATTCCGGAGAGGGCGGACACGCGCACGTCTCCGCTGCCGTATACCTTGGTGATTTTCTCAAGTTTCATTACCGGCTTTCCTGCCATAGAATCACGTCATCAATGCAAACTGGCGCTTATATGATATTTAGGCATTTGCTTTCCGTTCGCCTTCCTTCCTCTAGCATTTTGGCAGCAGCCTTTCCGCAACCAAGCGTTTAAATTTATCGGTCCAAAAAGCATTTATGGCAAGTGCGAAAGTAAAGGCATTGATCGGGCTTGGGCGCTTTCTCGTTGCCCTTCTTTTTGGGTACGCAGTGTACTTTCTTTGGCAGCAAAACAGGCGCACAGACCCGCAGTATTACGCCATAGTTGCAGGCATAATCACCCTTGTGATGGCGTTTGTGATGCTAAACAAGCTAAAGGGCGGCGGAGATTAATCCATCTTGCTCATTTTTTTCATGATGCCCACAGCCCTGCTTCTGACTTCACTATCCATATTCACGAGCACTGCGCCCTTGTTCGGCTGCCCATAAACGAGAAGCGTGCCAGCCTTCGCTTTTTGCATGACAACAAGCGCGGCAAGGTCCTCCTCGCCATCCACAAATATTGCGCCCACTTTGCGCAAAAGCGCAGACTCAACCGCGCCAGCCATCTCCTCAGTTATTGTGCCCGCGTCGTTTTTCACTTTTAATGCGCCCGCATATTCTGCAAGTATCCTGTCGCGCACAGGCTGCTCCACCTCTTTTCTCTTGCACAAAAAATCGAATACCGCAATATCCGGCCTGATGCCGTTTTGCAGCAGCACGTAAATCGAGTTGTCCCCGACTGCTACAAGTGTTCCCTTCCTCTTCTGCAGAGCCGCAACAAGAGACCTTGTCTGCATTATTTTGCCAAAAGGCTTTCGCAGCTCCGCTTTTATGCCCTCGTCAGCGACAAGCATGCAAAAAGATCGAAGAGGAGTGTTAAAATTGTTGGCTGCAAGCATTTTCCATGGCAACTCTTGCCGAAATTGAGCGGGAAATTGCGCGGATAAAAGAACGCAATGCGCGCGTTGAAGCGGACAAAGAATGGGAGACAAGCCTTGCGCGAAAAGTGCTGCTTTTCGCGCTCACCTACATTGTCGCCCTGTCATTTTTCCTGCTGGCAAACCTTCCAAATCCGTATGCGAATGCGCTCATTCCGGCAATTGCATATCTCCTCTCAACGCTCACGCTCTCATATTTCAAAGGAATCTGGCTTATGAAAAGGAGCAAAAAATAGCCCGCATGAAAAATGACGGGAGCAGAAAAAAGCAAATTCAGTCCTTCTTCTTAATCACTTTCGCGCCCTTCTTCGTGCCTATTATCACGCAATCCACATTCTTTGTGAATATGCCGGATTCCACCACGCCGGGTATCTCATTTATTTTCCTCTCAAGCTCAGCAGGGTTTTTTATCGTGCCAAATGACATGTCAATAATCAGGTTCCCGTTGTCAGTCATGAAATGCCCCCCAGCATGAGCGGCCCTTACTTCCATCGCCTTTGCTTTCAGCCTCTGCAAGTCGCGCTTTACCTGCGCAACTGCAAAAGGCACCACTTCCACCGGCACTTTGGCATCAAGGGAGTCGCAGAGCTTGCTTGCATCCGCAATCACGATGAACTGCTTTGCCGCATAGTCCACGACTTTCTCGCGCAGCAACGCGCCGCCATAGCCCTTTATCAAATTCAGCTGACTGTCAATCCTATCCGCCCCGTCCACTGCAATATCAATGCGCCCGATGTCCTCAAGGCGCGCAACTGGCAATCCCACCTGCTTTGCAAGCAATTCAGATGCCACGGATGTTGGGACGCAGCGCAGGAGCAGCCTCTCATTTTTCGCCCGCTCGCCAAGCAATTTGATGAAATGCGCCGCAGTGCTTCCAGTGCCCAATCCGATAACAAAGCCCCGCTGAACCATTTTCACCGCAGCGGCTGCGGCAATCTCCTTCTCGTCCATGTGAGGAAGAAAGAAGACAATAAATAAAAAGCGGATAGGGGTCTGAACTGGAAAAATAATCAGAAAGTGCCTAGGGCGATGGAACGCGGAGCGTTCCAGATTTCGAGCGTAGCTCGAAAGCCCTAGAGCCTAGTGAGCAGAAAGTGCCTAGGGCGAGATTTGTCCCAGCTTTTTTCTTTCCGTGAAAGAAAAAGCTCTTTGAACTCGCGGCTTCCAGATTTCGCAATGCCGTTGTTTATCATCGCCCGCTCGGGCTCATAACTCACAATCGGTTTATTTATGAGTCTGGCACTCTAACCAGGATGCTCCGTCGATTTGCGTAGCCGCAAAAAGACGACTGAGTTACCTAGGCACTAAACAGCATTATGCCCAAATAGGTATAAAAAACAAAGTCAGGCAGGGCTGGGGGCAAATAATGGCGGAGCGGCAGGTGGTAGCCTGCCTTCTGTTTCTAAGCAGCATTGGACTAAGCGGCACAAAGCCTTGCACCGCGCATTGCCCATCCCGCATCAGGCACGTTTCACCCTATTCTTTCCCTAGTCGCTTTCGTTCATCCAACGGGAAGAACAGGTATCGTTTCTGTTCCCGATTTGCGCCTTAAGCGCTTCCGGCAGTGATATTTTGTCTAATCACTGAAGGCCTAACTAGTCGGCCTTGAGGGCTTGCGGTGGGCAGAACTTCCTCAGCAAAGCCAGTGGGCTTCACCGTCGGCTGCTCCCCCGCCACTCCGCAAGAGAACTCTGCGTTCTTCCAAATATAAAGATAATGATTTTTTCTATATTCTTAAAGGAATTTTTCTGTCAGCAAAATATATATTCTAGGAATAATCAAAGGGATGCAGGGTGATTTGACTCGAACAAGCAAGAGGGAATGGGGCAAGTGGGCAGGCAGCTCCGCTCAATGCGTGTGCTGATGCGGCATTGTCGCACCAAATCAAGCTGCTCGGCGAATACCGCACGGTTTTTTTAGCCAGGCACATTGCAGGCAAGGAAGCAGGGCTCTCAAGGCTTGCAAATGAAATCGCCGCCAACCTGCAGCCTCTTCTAAAAGAGTACAAAGCAAGTGGCGATTCAAAGCTTTCCGATGCAATAGAGCTGAGCCTTGGCATAATATGGCGGCATCCGCAGTCGGGCGCAGTCGCCATATACGAACAGATATTCGCAGACTCTGACCCTGCATTTGAGCGCCTAAAGTTTATCTGCAGGCCGCTTCTTTCGCATGCAAGAAAGCGTGCTGCCAACTCCGGCTTTGATGGCGTGCTTTCCGAAGGGGCAACTGTGGGCGTGCAACAAATTCCCAGAAAAGCAGAACGCAAAACAGATAGCGAACAGCAGCCAGGGGCAAAGCCCATTCCAAATCTCTGGTCCCGCTATGGCAATTTTTAGAATTACGAGGTGGTTTCACTTGGAAAACAAATCAGCGTGAATGGAAACGGAAAGTATGCCTTTGGCGAGCCGCGCTCTCAAGGCTTGCTAAGGCACATGGAAGCTGCAGCCGGGCTTTCGGCTGCAAAAAGGAAGTTTTTTGGCAGGCTCCTGCCAACGCATGGCTGCTGGAGCGCATACATCGCAAGCGACTGGGGCGATCATGGCGCAAGGCTCGGCGCGCAGGTCTTCGACTTTTCCGCACGGAGGCGCAATCTTGCCATCTTCAGCCTCAGCCACGACATACCGGCATTCTCAGTGATGGCTGCCGCCTATCTTTTTGAGGGGCATGCCTGGCTTGCACAGCCAAACACGGTATTTGTCTGCGTTGTCGACCCGGGAGTTGGAAGCAGCCGCAAGGCAATTGCAGTGCGCGCAGGGAACGGCTCGTATTTTGTCGGCCCGCACAACGGCGTGTTCGACCTGGCGCTCCGCTGCCTCTCAGCGCTCTACGGAATAGACGAGGCTGTCGAAATCTATCCTGAGGGCAGGCAGGTCATAGGCGTCTGGCAGGGCGGCGTGAAATGCGTGGATGGCGATCGGCTCTTCTCCGCTGCTGCAGGCGCCATAATAGCGCACCGCGGCATACCTCCCGAGCTTGGCAGGCAGCTTGCGCCAGAGGAGTTCGGGGAGGCGCTGGAGTGGGAAGTGGCATATCGACAAAATGGCATCGTGTCCGGCAAAATAGAATACGCCGACAATTACGGCAACCTCTCCACAAACATCCCGCTGGAGCTTTTGGCAGATGCAAATGGCACAGCGCCGCACAGCCTGAAAATAAAGGGCATGCAATCAGGCTTCAAAATAACGCTGCCGCTGACTGACCATTTTGCGGCAGTGGAAAGATGGAAGCCGCTTGCGCTGCAGCAGGGCAACTCATTTTTGCACATTGCAGTGCGGGAGGGCAGCGCTGCAACAAATTTGGGGTTTGCAATAGGCGAGAAAATAAGGGTTGGGATAATAGGCGAGAAATGAGTTCAAAGCTTGGGGGCGCCCTTGCCCTGCGCCCCTTTTCTTTTTACTCCGCTTCTTCCCAGGCGCGCACGCCATCCTTGGCGCCGCCTTTCTTTATTTTTTTGGCAAGGTCGTTCCCAAAAGGAGTCGGATAGTCCCCGGTTATGCAGCCCAGGCACAAATCCTTTTTGTCCTTGCCAATGGCGGCAATCAAATCCTCAATGGAAAGATATGCAAGCGAATCCGCGCCCACAAACTTCTCTATTTCCTTCACGCTCATCCTTGCCGCAATAAGCTCCTTGTAAGTGGGCAAATCAACCCCGTAGAAGCACGGTGCCACTATCGGCGGGCAGGTGATGCGCAGATGCACCTCCTTTGCGCCGGCATCCCTCACCAGCTTCACAATCGGGCCTGACGTGGTGCCCCGCACAATGGAGTCGTCAATGAGCAAAACCTTCTTCCCCTCCAATATTGAGCGCACTGCATTGAGCTTTAGCAGCACGGCATCCTCGCGCTTTTTCTGCGATGGCATGATGAACGTCCTTCCGATATAGCGGTTCTTGATAAGCCCCTCGGCCAATTGTATGCCTGACTCGCGCGCATACCCCTCTGCCGCAGGCCGCGAAGTGTCAGGCACGGGCACCACGACATCCGCCTTCACAGGCGCTGTGTGCGCAAGCCTCTTGCCAAGCTCCATGCGGACGTCGTATGCCAGCCTGCCGTCAAGCACAGCATCTGGCCGGGAGAAATAAACATATTCGAACATGCAGTGGCGCCGCGATGTCTTTTCCATCACTATTTTGCGCTCCACTCCCCTGCCACTCACGACAAAAACTTCACCGGGCGCCACATTCCCGCTCAAGGGGCACTTGTTTATGTCAAGAGCAACGCTCTCTGACGCAAAAATTATCCTTTCCTTGTCCATGCCAAAGCACAGCGGGCGGATGGCGCGCTGGTCGCGGAATGCCACAAGCTCTCCCTCGCCGGTAACCATCACTACGGAAAATGAGCCGTCAAGCCGCTCCATCACTCCGCGCGCGGATGCGAACACGTCCTTGCTCTTGATATATTCCTCTGCAAAGACGTTTAGTATCAAATCCGAGTCGCAGGTGGAGGTAAGGTTCCTGCCTCCCTCCTCAAGCTCAGCCCTTACTTTCCCGTAATTTGCGATGTTTCCATTATGCGCAAGCGCAAGCCCGCGCTTGGGGTAGTTAATCACAAACGGCTGCGCATCCTCTGGCCCGCCTGCTCCGATTGTGGGGTAGCGCACATGCCCAATGCCAACATGGCCGTTCAAGGCAGAAATGGCATTCTCATCAAGCACGTCGGGCACTGCGCCAAGCCCGCGGCGCAATATGATTTTCTTGCCATCAAATGTGGCCGCGCCTGCCGAATCCTGCCCGCGGTGCTGGAGGTTAATGAGCCCCTTGTAAATGGAATACGCGACATTCTCGCCAGTAAAGGAGTAGATTCCAAAAGCGCCGCAGTATTCCCGTTTTCCTTCCATAGTATTGTTAGCATGCTTATAAATTAAATAGCTGGCATAGGAAGCTATTC
>JAGVIA010000103.1 GCA_020056305.1 archaeon
TGCTGCCAGAGAATAACGAGAAGACTGAGAAAAAAATGAAGGAGATCGCGCCATACTGCCCTGGCGCGACAAACCTCGAGCTGCTGGAGCTTGCGCGGGCATGGAAGCGTTACCAGTACGACGGAAAGGATGGCATGCGCCATGATTTTGGGGCGCCGATAATGGGTGACCTTTACAAGATGTATAAGGAGATGGGCAAAGGGCAGCTTCTCTCACAATCCAGCATCCATATTTTTTACATAGACCCGAACGAAGGCGGGCCGAGAGGATTTTTGCCCAGCATCGCATCGAACGCAAAGGATTTCATCGCCATTGGAAAGCATAAGATAGAAGGCGGAGCAGGGCTCGGGCCGGTTGCCTGGCAGTGGAAGAATGAAATTCTGGGCAAAAACCCTGAAGTCGCAGCGCATGGAAGCGCGATGCATACCATCGCGGATGCGTTTTTCGGTCCGGACATGCTGCATTCGTATTCCGTGACTGGCGGCGATAGGGAAGCCCACTATGCCACGCAGATGAACATCCTCCATTTCTTTGATGAGATGAACCGGAAGTGAGTGGATGTCCGTCACCGTCTTGAGATTGGGCCATCGCCGCATCCGCGACCAGCGGGTCACCACGCACGTCTGCCTTGTGGCAAGGGCGTTTGGGGCGGATGGAATTTTTGTTTGCGGGGAGAAAGACGGCGGGCTTCTTGAGTCGGTGCGCAAAATTTCGAAGAAATGGGGCGGCTCTTTCTGGATTGAGTTTGTGGAATCGCCGGTAAAAACAATCAGAGAGTGGAAAGCGGCGGGGGGAACGGTTGCGCACCTTACGATGTATGGCGAGCCGTTGTTGGGGCATGTGGGCGCAGTTGGACAGGAAAAAAAACTGCTTGTGGTTGTCGGCGCGGAAAAGGTGCAGCCTGAAATTTACAAGCTTGCGGATTGGAACCTTGCGGTAACTTTTGAGCCGCATTCTGAAGTTGCTGCACTTGCAATCGTGCTGGACCGTTATTTTGGCGGTGCAGAGTTGACGGGCGAGCAGCCAGAAGAGCTTGGAGCAGCACTAAAAGCCAAAATAGGGAAGCAATAGTGTTCAAACATGTGAGGAATGGGCGAGGGGATTTATAAAAGAAACCCCAGACTTTTTACGTGCGAAAAAGTGGTGGTAAGTTGAAGAAATTAAAGGTTAGGCATAGTGTTAGGAAAACAACTGGCTGGGCAGCCAAAAAAGCGGCAAGCCCCCGAGGGCGTCTCGTAAAGAGGGCGACTGCCGTAAAAATTGTAAAAAAAATAAGCAAAAATATAGGACGGATGCCAAAATCCAAATTCCACAAACACGCTGCAAAAAAAATAACCCCGCCACACCCGCCAAAACACCATAAATTATTTATTCACACGGTCTTGCTTGGAAATGCGAAGGTGCGAAGCTTCTTAATCGACATTGCAGGCGAGAACGCGATAAACGTGCTTAGGGATTTCAAAGAGCCCATGAGTGACGAAGACCTTGCCAAAAAGACAAAGATGAAGGTGTCGGACGTGCGGGTCGTGCTGAACCGGCTGCACAGCTTTGGCATAACCGAATACAGGCGCTCAAGGGACAAGGACAGCGGCTGGTATTCGTACGTGTGGAATGTGAGCGATGGGAAGAGTAAGGATGTTTTAGGGCCGATTGCGGGGCTATCAGAGCAGGAAAAGACAGTTGTTGGTGATGAGGGTGGGGACCATTACTTCTGCAAGGCATGCGGCTCTGCCCGGATCTTTCCGTTTGATGTTGCGATGAACCTGGCATTCCGCTGTGATTCCTGCGGCGGCGCACTTGAGTTTTTTGAGAAAAGAGCCTAAGGTTTATTAATCGGCTTCTGCCCATTACATTTCAGCGGGATAGGGTAGTTTGGAGTGCCCGCTGGGCTCATAACCCAGAGATCAGTGGAGAAATGCCGTCTTCTGACTGCTTTTCGCTGAATTCAAATCCACTTCCCGCTATTTTTTCTTCTTTTTCCCATGAGTTGTGGTGAATTTATTAGGGGGTGAACAGAGTCGAGCTGTGCTCGACTTGTTCATAAGTCGATGTGTGTTTTGCGGAGCAAAACGCATCAGACATCGCCCTTCGGGCGATGCTGAACGGCGAACCGTTCGACTGTATGGCCCCCTCAGGGGGAAGTGCGTGTTTTCTAGTGCCCCCTGTGGGCGGGACCCCATAATTCCGCTATTCGGCTTGTTGTTTTTGTTTTGTTAGTTGAATATGTATATGTAATGTAACCATGGTTACAAACAACAACAAACAACACACATTGCCGCTATTTTTTTATGAAGATAAGACGAAGAAATAAAATAGGAATAGGGGAAGTGCGCCCTCCCCCACCAAACACAAAAGAAGCTTAAGCACCGAGCATGCCGCCTTTGGTAATGACGACTACATCCTCAACAGACTTTACGCTTTTATAAAGCACGCTTTTCTCGCGCAGTATTCTCTTTGCCTCATCCTTAGACACAGACGCAAGCGGCTCCATCGTAAGCCTGACAACCTCTCCCTTCTCAAGGTCCACAATCATATCCTGCACGCGGCCGAGAAACTTGCCTCCGTCGGTGTAAATATCCATTCCGTACAATTTTGACAGCTTGAACATGCCGATCACCTACCCCCTTGTGTATTTCCAATTTAAAAAACTATGGCAGCGAAGGCAGAAAATGCCAAATTACGGCGTAAGGCAAGCGGCAATAACTAAAAACATGCAAAACACCACCTAACCCACATGGCAAGCTGATGCGCGCAACCCCAACCAAGCTTCTGCCCTCGCCATTTGTTTTTGCATCTGCGCCCCCTCACGGGCACGCAGCGCGCATCCTATAAAACCAACCGCACAAAACATTTCCATGGCCGAGCACATCCACTGGGCAGAGGATCTGGCGCTTGAGGCGCTTGAGAAAAAGCCCCAGCCAATAATCATAACTTCAGGAATGACGACCTCCGGCCCTGCGCATCTTGGCACCCTCTCGGAATTTCTCTACCCGTCCGCAGTGCACAAATTCCTAATCTCCAAAGGGCACGCCTCGGACTTCATTTTCATGGCAGATATTTTAGACGCATTCGATTCTGTCCCTCTATCACACTCGCGATTCGATGCGCAGCTCTCACCCCACCTTGGCAAGCCCCTTTGCGCAGTTCCCGACCCGGAGGGGTGCCACGACTCCTTTGGCGAGCATTTCCTTGCCGAAGCACAGGGCATAATGGCGCAGTTTGGCATTTCACCCGACATAAGGAGGGCAAATGAAATGTATGCAAGCGGGGCATTTGACGCACTCACGGACTTTTTCATGAAAAATAAAGAAGATGCCGCTCGTGTAGTGGCCGAATCCGCCGGCAGGGAGCTGCCGAAGCACTGGTCACCACTCATGCCAATCTGTGAAAAATGCGGCAAAATCGCAACAACGCGCGTCACAAGCTACGCAGATGGCGCCTATGAATATGTTGATGATTTGGACGTAAAATACGCGCATGGCTGTGGGCACACCGGCCACGGCAAGCTCCCGGATCACAAATACAAGCTCACATGGCGCCTGCACTGGCCGGCGTGGATGGAGGTCTTCCACACCTCACTTGAGGGCGCAGGCGTGGACCACCACACCAAAGGAGGCTCCTGGGACACTGCAGTTGCAGTATTCCGGCAGCTTTTCAAAAAAGAGCCGCCGATCGGCTTCAAATTCGGGTTCGTCCTCTTCCACGGGAAAAAATATTCCAAATCAAAAGGGACGGGCATGGGCGTGCACGAGCTTCTCCAAATCCTCCCGCCCCAGGTAATCGCATTCCATCTGCTGCGGCCCGACTTGGCGGAGAACCGCGACATCGCACCGACAAAAGAGAATCTCCCGCGCTACATCGAGGAATACGAAACAGCATCCAAAATCTGGGGCGCAATGCCAAAAGTTCCAGAAACCCCCAAAACTGAGGATTCAATATCTCGTGCCGACAGAAAACGCGCCCTTGCGTATTCCCTTGCAGGCGCCCCCCGCCAATGGTCCTGCGAATTCGCAGACATCCTGATATACTACTCACTTTACCGTGATTGGGGGCTTACCGCGGCAAAACTTGGCGATGCAACTGGTGTCACATTCCTCCAAAAATACATCGAATGTTGGGAGGAGAAAAACCTGATCCCAGAAGTCTATGCGATCCAATACTCGCCGTCCACGCCGGAAAGCGCTCCAGCTCGCGATTTTTTCTCGCTTCTCACGCCTGCCATGGATGCAAAGGCAATTCACAATCTCGTTTTTGAAGTTGCAAAATCACACAACGTGCCTGCAGCAGACTTATTTGCGCTCCTCTACCATTGCCTGATAGGAAAGCAAAAAGGCCCAAAGCTCGGCCGCCTTGTTGAAATACTGGGCGTTTCGCGCGTGAAAAAAGACGTGCTCGGGAAATAGGGCTTATCTTGGCACAAACTCTCCATTAGAGTTGCGCACCCATTCAGTGTTTTGCGGCACGTTGGCAAACGTCTTTGCAAGGAAGCCAGCAAGCCGCTCTCCCCTAAGGCCATAGTACTCGTAAAGCCTCTTTACGACTTCGTGAAGCTCCTGGAATGAAATCCGCTCATTGCCCGCCCGCATCCCAAGCATCAGCGCCAGCGGCTCGCAATTTTCAAATACGCTTCCAGCCATGTTTTCCAAATTCGGCTGGCGGTAATTTATCTTGGTCACAAAAAACTTGCCAGCGCTTTTTGCAAATGCGATTTCCTTCGGGCTTTCCGCCTCGCCAACAAGGTAAGATGGCTCAATGCCAAGCTCGCGCACTGAGCGCTCTATCGCGGCATTCATGAGCATGTGGCTTACCCCCTTTCCACGATAGCTGTCCCGCACAATGCGATAGCCGGTGAACAACATGGTTTCGTTGTTTCCAATCCGGATTATTGCGCCTGTGATTACACCCGCCACTTCATTGCCATGCATTGCGAGCGTGAAATCCGAGAAAAAGCCGCGCTCTGCATAGCCGGGCGCTTTCTCAGCAACAAGATACTTCAGCATCTCCCCAGGCGTCTCAAGGTATTCCCTTGGAATGCTCTGTGCGATGAGCGAATAGCCTTGTGCAAATCCGACGTGAGTTTGTGTAAGTTTCCCAAGCCCCAGGTTATGCCCCACATTGACGGCATCCATCCCCCTATCGGCGGCTCTTGATGCTGCGCGTGCAAGGCGCCACAGCTGCGTTTCGGGCAGCTCCGGCACTGCGACCGAAAAGCCCAGCTCCCCAAGTCTTCGGGATTCCAGCAGCGCCTTCTCAAAATAAGTTCCAGTTGGCACTTCCCTCTGGATTTTCGCAGTTTCCACGCTGAGCGGTTTGCCCTCAACAGCAACTTGTTGCTGTTCCGTCGCCAGGTGCGCCAGCTTTTTTATTCCATACATCTTTTTCTGTATTGCATTAACTAGAACACGGTCAAATGGGGTGAAAATTAATGAGCCGGCTGGTGCGACTTTTGCCTTGCTCTCTGAAATTACGAGAGGGTCAATATCCGCTTTAAATTTCCCTTCGCGCGCAGACATAAAATCCTCAAAGAGACCTGGAACTCCCTTTCTTCCTTTGCGTTCATGATGCATCATCCGCAACACAAACTCCCGGTCAGGCAAATAAAGCCCAGATGAGAGAAGTCGGGCTGATTCAATGCCAAAACGCAATACTTGGCCCGTATGATTTACAAAGCATGTCAGAACAGTTTCTTCGATCTTTCCTCCGCCGGCTTCAAATGCGACTTTCACTTGCTCCGGAAGAAACCAGTCTAAGCAGCCCTCCCGCTGATATTTTAGTTGAAAGTGCGGATCAAGCACGGCGATATCAGTATCCTTGTGACTACGGACAACATTTCCAAAAATATGCTCCTTTGCCAAACCACCAACAAGGACTCCGGTTGCCTTTCGTTTTTCAAGCAGCTCAGCGGCGCAGGACATACCAGTTGTTCCACTTATCATGTGGCGTATTCTTCCCCACTTAAGCCCCACGAAGTGCGGAGGCTTTACGAGCTCCACGTTACGCACTACTAATGGATAGCCGCCGCTAGTTTGCGGCAATACGGCACGAGACTCAGGGGAAGCAGAAGGTTCAGATGCGTCACCAGTCGCCGGGTGCTTCAGCTTGCGAAGATGGTAAAAGTTGGCTCGCAGGGGATGCTCGTCCTTTTCGATAACCTGAAATCTCCTGCTCTTGGGCAGCTTGTCAAGCAAGCTAAGACCCGTTATCACTACCTCGCCGCCGATTTTTGCCTCAAACAACGCCACTTCGACCCCCACAAGCTCCTGCCCGTACATCGCGTGGCGCGAAACGACCACGTCAAACTCGTTCGGCTTGAAATGATTTGGAACACCGAGTACATCGCATTTTACCGTGTATTTTTCCATTGCGGGATCCACATTGTCCGAAAGCAAGGTCGTGCCTGAAAATGTAACATCCTTGCCATGCTTTTCAATGAACGGAATCCACTGCTTTCCGGTGCCCATGCCGATATCCAGAATCCGCAGCGGTTCTTTTATGCCCGCATTTTTTCTATCCAGAATCAGCTTCTCAAGATATTCCTCGAAATTGAAGTAAGTTTGGGTTACCAGGCGCCTGGACCTGGGGAAGTGAAAAGTAGCAGATGCATAAGCGCTAAGGGGTGTATTGTCAAAATCCCAGTCTTTTCTGTTCCTATGCGTCAAATCCGGCTTCATGTCTTCTGGCTGTATCTGCTTCAGCTTTGGGAATATGCATCCAAGTTTGTAGCCGCCGCCAGTTTGCGGCAATGGCGCACTCAACTTAGTGGAAGCCCCGCTCTCCTCGGCGTTTTTCCCGCCCCCCTCCTGCTGTTTTGGCGCCTCTTCGGTTTGCTTGGCTTCCTCTTCAGTTACTGCTTTTTTTAGCTTCGCGTGCCCCGTCTTATCGCCCTTGCCCGGCAGCGCAGCAAACCCCTGCTGCAGGCTCAGGTCCGAAAAAACGGTTTTAGCAGCATCCAGCACCGGCTTTATTTTCAGGTTCTTGAGGCGTGCGGCAGCCGCCTTGCCCATTTGCACTGCGGCGCCCCTTGCGTCATAAATTTTGCGTGCCGCCCCGCCATAGCCGTGAATGGCGCCAGCCGTGAATAAGCTGGCTTCTGCAATCGAGACAATGCCTTCTGGCGTAAAGCCATAATTTTTCATATCACCAATTGTGCCTGCCCCGCTCGCCGCCATCTGCACGCCCACTGCCACGCCGGATGCCATGCCTGCGCCTGTAATGGGATAAATTATTCCCCTCGACACCTTCAATGCGCCCAGACTTCTTGCAAGCGGGCCTGCCCAAATGGCAGTGAGAAACACCGCAGCGCCGAGCTTGTCGCCTGCATTGTACTGTGTTGCTGCCACAGATGTGAAATAGCCCTTCTCAGCCAGGAAGCCTGCCGCGGCAACCCAGCCGCCTATTGGTGCAGTTGCGGCGGCAACGGAGAGTGCAAGCCCTGCAAGCGATGCGTGCCCGATTGCGTCCCACATGTTTGCAGTATTGGCGCTCACGCTGCCAAACAATGGCGAATCAACGGTGGCTGGATGCGACACGCCGTCAACAATTACGCCCTCGTTCAGCCGGCGCTGGATGCTGCCCTGCAATTTTGCCAAAAATTCCCCGCATTCCTTATTCAGGCTCTCATTTTGGCTAAAATTTCCCGCAATCCAATCGCGCAAGTCCGCATCCTTCCTGCATTCCATAGACGCCGCCCTGTCCCACTCGTTTTTCACTGCAAGGAATTTCTCAGCGCTCACAAACGTGCTGTTGTTTAAGTATGTGGATTTGTCGCCCGATATCTCCACAAGCGTGCGGTCACCGTAGAGATTCCTGGCGCTGCAAAACGCAGAGTCTGCCTTCCACTTGAAATATCCGGAGAGAAGCTCTGTGCTCACGCCCTGCGGATTCGCATTGGCAAGAAAATCAATTTGGGCGCCCCTGTCTTTTTGCAGTCCGACTAGAATGTCAATCTGCGCAAATACACAACCTTGCGCGGAAGAAAGAAAGGCAAGATAGCGCTGCAGGTCCGCCTGCCGTTCATCATCCGTTGCATAGCTGCCTGCCTCAAGCCTTACCTGCGTTTGCGCAGCCGCCTGCTCGTAGAGCGTGTGGCTTTTTTGCAGGCCATCAAGCAGCGATTTTATGGATGCGCCACCCTGTTTTGGGAGCAATTCCGGCGCGTTGAATGCGCCAAGGCTGGCTGGCACCTCTGATGGGTCATGCAAAAGTCTCACAGATGCAACAGGGTCGGACATCATGTTTTGCACAAGGAGCGATAGCTGTTCGCCGAATCGGGTTGTTTGCGAAAGCAGCTCCGGCGCATATATCTGGATATCGCCCAAGCCTGCCCTGCCTTCTGCAAACTGCATTGCAACGAAACGTGGCGAAACGGCAAATGAGCCAGCCCGAAGCGCCGAGCCGGTTTCCTGCGCAGACCGGGTTGCCGCAGTATAAGTGGAAGATGCCTGCGCAACTGCCCGCGGTGTGATTGCCGAGAGGTCAACTTGCGATTTGCCTTCTATGGGAAGGAGGCTGGCCATCTCAGGATTTTTCTGTTCACGCTTTTTCTGCCCCGGCGCCATGCCTAAATTCGTGCAAACGGACTTTATAATAACGACGAAAATGGTGCTGAAAAGCGCAAATGCCGGCGAGCCATGCACCAACCTGCATCGGAGCTAAAACATCTGGCGCCCGCCAAGCTTCCCTTCTTGCAAGGCGCTTTGCCGCCTCAACGTGCTTGAAAAATAGCCTAAACAACGCGCAGCTCGGCGATTTTCTTTACGGTTGAAATCACGTGCCCATAATCCCGGTAATGATGGCAGACGTCAATCTCAACGCGGTAATTGCCAGGCGGCGTCCTGCTAGACCCATGTATCGGAACGGATAGGGTTTTCCTGTCCCCCACTTCAAGGCTTCCAAGCCTCAGCTCCTTTTCGCGGCCCAGCCCCATTGACTCGAACGCAAGCCCCTTTGGCGAGACTATGGAAACCGACGCAAGCGCCGGCTTCTCGCCCACGTTCTCAATAGTCAGCAAAAGCTCCACCGAATCATCCCGCCTGCTTGCAAGCCGGACTGGCCGGAATGCGAACGTAATTTTTAGCGGAAATCCGCCCTTTGCGCCGCTGCTTGCAAGCGCAGCTGAGATGTTGTCGAAAATTCCCATTGTTTCACCTTAAATTTTCGACAATTCTCGAGCGCAACCCGAGATGTTGTCGAAAAGCCCCATTTTACACCTGCCCCCTATTACTACAGCACCGTTTTTATTTTTGCGCCCGGCAAAGCTCATTTATGAACACAACGACATACGGCGGAGTGGCAATAACCTGGTTTGGGCATTCAAGCATTCTTCTCCAATGGAAGGACCTTTCAATTTACATAGACCCCTACGTGCTTCCCAAGAACCCAAAAGTTGCAAACGTCATCCTCCACACGCACGCGCACTATGACCATTGCGCGAGCGCCCCATTGATAACCGGTGCGAACACCGTATTGATTGGAAGGGGCTGCAAGCACGCCGGCAGGGACATCCAAGTCGGCGAGAGCGTCTCAATCGGAGGCGTGGTCATAACAGCAGTCGACGCCTACAACATCGGAAAGGATTTCCATCCAAAAGGCACTGGCGCAGGTTTCATCCTCTCATTTGGCGAAACAAAAATCTACCATGCGGGCGACACTGATGAAATTCCCGAGATGTCAAAATACCACTGCGACGTCGCCCTCCTGCCAATCGGCGGCACATACACAATGGATGTCTTTGCCGCATCGAGGGCAGCAGCCAAAATCGCCCCAAAGATTGCAATCCCCATCCACTTCAACCACATCCCCGGCACCTCTGCCGACCCGGTCGCATTCAAAAAGCTGGTTGAAGGCGCAAGCGGCGGCAAGGTCGGCGTCCGGCTCCTCTAACGGGTGTATGATTGGAAAAATCACTGTCCGAATATCTTGCAATGGCAGGCAGCCTTGTCGACTCCGACATGGCCCGCGTTGTGCCAAAGGAGAAAAAGCCCCGCGAAGTCTACGGGCTCGTCTGGGACATACTATCGCGCGGCGGCAAGCGCGTCCGCCCAGCATTGACAATGCTATCGTGCGAGGCAGTCGGCGGGCGGCGCGATGAGGCGCTTCGTG
The DNA here is from genome assembly GCA_020056305.1 of archaeon. Lineage (GTDB taxonomy): Archaea > Micrarchaeota > Micrarchaeia > Anstonellales > Anstonellaceae > JAGVIA01. The sequence goes on from JAGVIA010000103.1 coordinate 10,102, forward strand.
CTGCATCCGCAATTGAGCTGTTCCACAATTTCACCCTCATACATGACGATATAGAAGACAACTCGCAGATGCGCCGTGGGCTGCCCTGCCTGCACATAAAATACGGCGTGCCATCGGCGCTCAATGCCGGCGACGGGCTGTTCATGATGGTCTGGCAGGCCGCGCTCAACGCCGCGGCCGATTGCGAAAAATCGCACGCGCTCCAAAAAATCCTAAACGACGGCTTCATCAAAGTGCTTGAAGGCCAGGCGATGGAGCTTGAGTGGCGCGTCAGCGGGCGATGGGACGTTTCCGAGCGCGAATTTTTCGACATGATTGGCGGCAAGACGGCTGCCCTCATCTCAACCTCCTGCCATGCCGGCGCATATTTGGGCAACGGGAGCAAAAAGGAAATAGCGGCACTTGAGAATTTCGGCTACAACATAGGCATCGCATTCCAGATGCAGGACGACATCCTAAATCTCATCGGCGATGAAAAAAAATACAAGAAGGAAATTGGCGGGGACATAAGCGAGGGCAAGCGCACTCTTATCGTAATTGACGCATTGCCGCGCCTCGCTCTCCCCAAAAAAGCAGAGCTTTTGAAAATCCTCTCCTCCGGCACCAAGAATCAGGGCGATATCGCACGCGCAATTTCCATTCTGAAATCAACGGGCTCGATTGACCGCGCTGGCGTGCATGTGGAAAAATACACGAAGAACGCGATCGCAAGTCTAGCTGCGCTAAAGGAGTCAAACGCAAAAAAACTGCTAATCCAAGCCGCGAATTACCTTGTAAGAAGGGAAGTCTGAAACACAGGCTAATTTTTTCCTATCCGCTCTCCGCGCCGCCCTTTGAGTAGAAATTGCACAGGCTCACATCCCGCTCCTCATCAAACGCGGTGCAAATGGCCGGATTCTTAACCGCAAATGCAACAGTGCTTATGCACGAGCTTCTCATATCCATCCCGAACACTTTTTTGCAGTATGCGATATCCTTGCTTCTAAACGCCAAGTCCCGGTAGCATCCGTCTGCAGCATCACCGGCATAACTTGCGCAAAGCCTCTCCTCGGCGGGCACCACGGTTTCATCCTGCGGCGGAGCAGGCGGCTTCTCCTCGGGCTCCAGCTGCACAGGCTCTGGCTGCGGCTGGGCAACCTGCGTGAAATTCTGCCGTGCCTTGGGGTCTGTCGCGTCTTTCATGCACGCGCCCCTTAGCGCCAAATCTCCGATAAAGTAGCAGTTGTACGGCTCCTGCGAAAGCACCGCCTCCTTGTACAGGCAGCGGGCCCGCCCATTCTCGCTCAAGCCCGCGCACCCCTGCGGCTCAACAATGCTCACGCATCCGAAAAAGAGCGCAAGGGCAGCAACAAACGCAAAAATCAGCAATCTCATATGCTCATCTTGCACCCGCACTATTTATTTTCCTATCCCATCTCACAATCCGCCTTTCATGAACTTCTCAAGCAGGTCAAGCGCCTCGTTTAGCACCTGCGGCTGCGCAAGATATACAAGCCTGAAATAATTCCCGCCAAGTCCCTCGGAGAACCCGGAGCCTGGCACGCTCACGATGCCTGTCTTCTCAAGAAGCGAATACGCGAACTCAGTGTCGCTCTTCCACCGCGCATCCGTGATTTTCGGGAACGCATAGAATGCAGCAAGCGGCTTTGCGCACGAAATGCCACGGATTTCATTCAGTCTCTTGAAAATGATGTCTCTTCTCTGCCGAAGCTTCTGCTTTGCCTCCTCAAGATGCGGCGTGCCCATTGTGAACGCAGCCAGCGCACCTCGCTGCATCTCCCAATTCACTGACAGGCGTGCATTGCAAAGCCGAAGCACTGCATCCGAGAGCGCCCCGCTTGCCTCATTATGTATCGCAACATACCCCACGCGCGCGCCAGGGTACAGGAAATTTTTAGATATCCCATTTCCAGATATGAGCACCGTGTCATCCTTTACAATGCTCCGCATGTTGACCGCCTCGCCATCCAGCACGAGCTTGTCATAAATCTCATCTGCAATTATCGGCACCTTGCACTCGGCTGCCAAGTCTGCAATCCCCTGCAGCGTCCTTCTGCTGTAATTTGCGCCGGTCGGGTTGTTGGGGTTTATCACCACGATCGCCTTTGTTCGCGCCCCTATTTTCTTTCGCATGTCCTCCAAATCCGGCTCCCAGTTTTCATCACACCGATAAAAATTTCCGCGCCCGCCATAAATTCTTGATTTGGTATTGTAAAGTGGATAGGAAGGCATTGGTAGAAGTATGTCATCCCCCTCGTCAAGCAGGGAGAAAAACAGGAAATCTATGCCCTCTGAAAGCCCGCTTGTCACAAATATGTCTGACGCTGGCACGCCCTCTATTTTGGATAGCGCCTCGCGAAGCTCCGGGTCGCCATCCGATGGCGCATACGCGGTGTATTTCCCATCCTTCATCGCATCTACGACTGCATCTGTTATGTGTTTTGGCGGTCGAAAATCAAAGGTGTTCGGATCGCCTATGTTGAACTTGTAGAGTTTCCTTCCGCGCGCCTCGACTTCGCGCGCACGCTGCACAATGTCGCGGATTGCATATGCAACATGCGCGGAGCGCCTTGCCAGTGGCTTAAGCATAAGTTTGGATTTAACCGAAAGTGCTTATAATTGCGCGTTGCGCCCCATCTGGCGAGTGGATGAAAATCTCTGCCGACATAATGTTATTTTTTCCGCCTGCAATTCTCCCACAGCTTGAGAAATCAAATCCGTCCTCCTCTGCCTGCACTCTCACGCACCTGCCCGCAGCTTTTGCAATTTTCCCAATTTTTTCTTCAAATGCTGTCCTTTCCACCGCCCCACCTCTGATTGCGCCTGCCAGGTCCCTACTTGCGCCGCTCTTGTAGAACACCACAACAGCATCCCCCAAGAGTGCCTCTTCATAAGTGCCCTGTAAACCATCCGATCGCTGCTCAGAAGCCAGCAAAAATGCCGTGCATGACAAGCACAGCAACAACGCCACAATCGCCTCAATAGTAAAAATCATCTCATCACACCACGCATACGGTTAGCCTGCAGATGTTTCTGTTGTCGCACATCACAATCCGATTTGCGCAAACAGAACTGCCAAATGAAGAATCTGGTGCGCCCATGCTTGCCATTTCATCTTCCATCCACGCAATTGTTACCCTCACTTTTAGTCCCCTGTTCTCAAGCTCCGCAATTGCATCTTCCAATTCTTCCCCGTCAATCACGTTCGCCTTTGCCGCAGCCTGCCATTCCAATTCCCCTTCGCTTTTTTGTGCCCCGCCAAGCGCAACAATATAATCCGAAACGGAAATCGCCCGGGCCTGCCCCTCAAAACGAAGTGCATCAGTAGCTGCGCCATCAATAATTTTTCCGCCCAAATACGAATGCAGATGCAGTATCATCACAAGTGCCAGGAACGCCAGCGCAGAATCAATGGAATAGAAAACAGCCTTCTTGCACGGCAAAATCCTTTCCCGTTCCTCTCTAAATCGGCTCATACGCGCCAACCTCAACAATTATTTTCCCACCAACCCACGTTGCGTTCTGCACAAATCCTGCCCTGGGTGCCACAACAGCATTTTCCACAAGCGCAACCTTCCTGCCAAATAGCGCCATCTCATCCGCAAAAAGATTCTCCCCTGCGCGCTCCCTTCCATCCGCGGCAAGTTGCAGTGAAGAGGAAAATGCCTCATGCTGCCTGCCAACAGTGCTTATGAACAGCGCGCAAACAGAAAGCAAAAACAACAGCGCAACCAAAAATTCAACACTTGCCTGCGCCCTCAATATCCCACCTCCGTGCCAATTGGAATGTATGCGCTTGCCTCCCCCCCGGAGCCCGTCATGTCAAATCCAACCACTGTTGCAATATCCCCAATGGCAATCTTCCTGCCAAGCACATCTGCGGAAAATGCCCCCCGGCACAATGGGCTTTCAATTCCCATGCAACTGGGGCATGCGCCAGCGTCTGATTTTGGCAAGCCGCACCAAACCCCGATTTTCCATCCACCAATATTCTCCATGTTTTTGCCTGCTGCAACTAAGCGCCCATACGCCGCACTTTCAACCTCATCTTTCAAATCCGCCTCAATGCCCGCCGCTGTTTTTTTCGCATAATTTGTTTCGCCTTCTAGCGAACCAAAATAAACAGCATCCAATAGCGCGCCCTTGACTGCCATCTCGGAAATGTATTTTCCGCGCAGAAGATGCATGGCGGCAATCTCCCCCTCCGGCAGCGCCGCGCCTGACAGTGAAGCAAGCGCAAAGACGACTGCGATCGCAAGGAACAGCCCGGCAAACCCCTGCATAGTTAACAAAATCATCTACTGCATAAAAAAATGCCGGTGGGAACACAAGCAAATGCGCCAAACCCCAAGCACTGCGCGCGCCCATGCTGCCAAGACTGGGCAAACTGCGAACCATGCAACAATAAAAACACAAAACCGCTGCCATCCTGCACTGCAATCGCGGAACCCGAAGCCTCAGCAAACCATATGCGTTTAAAACAGAAAATCGCCCATTTTGGTTTGTTGGCGCGCGTTGCTGCCAGCCAGCTGATTCCATGCTAAAACTCTCCGATGAAGACAAGCTGAATCTCCTGCTCCTAGTCTGCCTCACCCTTGCCATCAGAATCGCGTTCACCGGCGCCTGGCCCCTTATCAAGGATGAAAATCTCTACGCGCGCATGACAGATGAACTTCTGATGAAGCCAACTCTCATACCAGCATTTCTTGGTTTTGAGGTTGCATGGCGCCCTGCAGCATATTTTTACGCATACGCCCCGTTTGTCGCATTCCTCTCCGCCCTCAACATCCAAGCGGAGCTAATCTACCGCCTTCCATCAGTGTTTTTCTTCGCCCTCTGCACCGCAATTTTCTATCAATTCACCCTCGAATATTGCAAAAAGCGCAACACTGCCCTTGCAGCGGCGCTCGTTTTCACGCTCAACCCGCTTTCGGTTTACGTTTCCAACACCGCCCTCACTGACACTCTTCTTCTGCTATTCATCCTCTCTGCTCTTTTTTGCTACCAGCGCGCCCTCTCTTCCCGCCGTTTTTTTCTCCCCGCCGCAACTTTTCTCGCACTCGCATTTTTCACAAAGACCGTGGTGGCATTCATTATAGTGCCTCTTGCGCTTTGCATGTTCTTCCTCAAAAAAAAGCCCGCAGAGCCGCTTCTCTGGGCAAGTTTCCTTGCCATCCCGCTCTCAATCGCCGCCTATTATCTGATGTTTGAGAGCAAGGAGGCATTTTACAACGAATTTTTCAAAAATGCCACATCCAAGCTCCCGTCAGGCACTGGATTTGCCGAAACGCTCGCAGAGCGCTTCTGGTCGTCATTCCTCCCGTTTGCCGCACTCTGCCTTGTCTGGCTTGGATTCTTTGCAATCGGGCTTGCAAAAAATTTCAAAAAGCACGCCTTTTTCCTCCTCTGGCTTGCATTCATAATTTTCTCCATTTCCGGCGGCGGCGGCATGCCGTGGTATTACCTTCCGATAATACCGGCAATCTCCTTTTTTGCAGCGCTGGCAATCTGCCCAAAAGACGAATTCGACAATCTCACAATAGTGCTCTTCATCACCCTGCTGCTTTTCACGCTTGGCGGCCTTGTGTATTTTTACTCCCTCGGCATGCCGGAAATCTCAGAGCGGCAGGCTGGGCTGTTTGCGGCAGGCAAGCAAAACGTGCTGGTGTTTGGCAGATACCCCCCCGCCGTGTTTTTCTACAAGGCGCACACTGAAAAAATGGGGGGCACCTCATCATTTTGTTGGATAAACTCTCTAAATGCATCAGATGTGAACGACACTGCCTCTGTACTTGGCGCATTCCACAATTACTCGACTTTCCGCGAAAACGACTCCTTTTCCGAGATGACTGACCTCTTTTGGCGCAAGCAAATCTACAAAATGCCATGCAGCATTTCGCGCTTCGACTGGCTGATAACCGCAGGCATTGATGAGAATGTGACTTTGGCAACCGGCGAATTCGAGCTTGCAAACCGAACTTCCGGCGATGTTTTCGTATTCAGATACATTGGAAAATAAAATCAGCTAAGCACTGACTGCAGCAGCCCGACGACGTGCGTTGCCCCAAGTTTTGATGCCCCTGCCTTGCGAAGATTAATGTCATACGGCACCTGCACAATTTTTGTCCCCTCTGGCGCGCTTTTCAAAAAGTCCAGCAGCACCTTGAATCCGTTTTTCACAAAATGCCCTCTCTCCATCGCAGCCATCGCAGTTTTCCTGTCAATCCCAAAAAAGCCGGACATGGGATCTGCAACTTGCATCCGCCCGCATGTCATAAGCCTTGCCTTTGCCAAAATCGCCGCGCCAATGGAAATTGCCTGCCGCAACGGGGGCAGTGGATTTTTCCTGCACATGACAACAACGGTCCTTTCTCCCAGCGCTGCTGCAAGCTCTGGAAGCGCCTCTGCAGGATGCTGCCCATCCGCATCCATCACGATGTAAAACTCATGCGGGTATTTTTGCATCGCATGCAGCACGCTTGCGCAAAGGCCCTTCTCGCGCTCGTTTTTGCGGTCAAGGAAGATGACACCTGAAAAGGAAGCAGCAATCTTCTCTGTCCCGTCTTCTGAGCTGTCATCAGCGACTATTATTTTTGCATACGGCAGCTCCTTCTTTATGCCTGCTATCACTGCCCCGAGTGCTTTTTCCTCGTTCAAAGTCGGCAGTATTATCGCAATATCTTTCATAAGGGGCATTAAACCATGCAAACAAAAATAAATGCCTCTCTAAACGCAGTCTATCACTGCACCATTGTTGATGACTCCCAGCACTCTTGGCGCAACAGTTGCAATGAGTATGCCAATAAGCGCCCCAGTCAGGCACGAAGTCGCCCACACGTTTGCGCGCGCCCTTGTTTCCGCGCCCATGATTTGCCCAGATGCATAGATGACTGATGCAAGCACCACCATCAGCATTGCCGCAACGGGCACAAGATTCTTTATGCCCACACAGAGCTCGCGCAGCGCGTTTGAGAGCGCGCTTGTCGGGGATGGCGGCGGCGGGGCAAAGGCAAATTCGATGACTAGGAGAAGCACAAGCAGGGCTAGCTCTAGCCTCTGTTTCCCGTTCTTGGAATTCTTGTCCATTTCCGGTCCCCTGTTTGCCATTTTACTGCCAGATATTTAAAGCATTAACTAACTGTTGATATTTGTTGTGGTAAATTTGTAAATAACGGTATATAAATCTAACTGCACACTTCTGCCCCATCACAGCCGTGCCTTCTCGCTTCGCAGCCATCCAACCTGGTTCCGATAAAACGAGCGTATGTCCCCAATTCCCTTTAGCAGCATGAGCGGCCTCTCAAGCGACAAGCCCCACGCAAGCACCGGATATCTTCCGCAGAGCGGAATTGACACCTCGGGCCTAAATATCCCCGCGCCCCCAAGCTCCATCCACTCGCCCCTGTCCTCGAAAAATACCTCAACCTCAAGGCTAGGCTCTGTGTACGGGAAGAAGCTGGGCCTAAAGCGGATTTTCCCAAATCCCAGCTTTTTGTAAAATTCAGACAGGCACCCAAGAAGCTCGCAAAAGTTCGCATTCTCGCCCACCACGATTCCCTCCACCTGGTAGAATTCAGCCAGGTGCTTGAAATCAGTAGCCTCGTTGCGGAACACTTTTCCAACTGAGAAATATTTTTTTGGCAGCGTGTTTTGGCACTCCCTAAACAAGTATTTTGCGCTCACCGCAGTCGTATGCGTGCGCAGCACCATCTTCTCTGCCGCCGCGCGCTGCCAGGAATATTTCCATCCCTTCTCATGCGCCTCTGCAACGCGCTCCGCCAGCTTTTCATCAGGCAGATTCGCCCGCCCCTTAAGGTAAAAAGTATCCGCAAGATCCCGCGCAGGATGGTCCTGCGGCTGGAAAAGCGCGTCAAACACCCAGAAGCTGCTCTCCATGGCAGGGCCTTCCATTTCCTCAAATCCCATGCTCACAAAAATTTCCTTTACGCGCACCTCAAGCTCTGAAATGACATGCCTTTTTCCGAATTCCGGCTCCTCGCTCACCCCGGTGTCATATGCGCGAAGCTGCCTGCCCTTCCACGTGCCACTCAACAGCATCTCGCGCGTGATGGTGTTTATCTCCTCTGTCGGCTCGCCAAGCCTTGACACAAGCTGTGCGCCTTCGGCAGATATTTCCGCAAACACTCCTGTCTGCACATCTTGCTGCAGCACGCCGCGCTCGGCAAGCACCGCCTCCTCGCCAGGCAATAGCGCCTCTTTCGAAAGCAGTTTTTTTGCAGCCTGCCCAATGATGTCGGCAGCCCCCTCATTTTTGCCCCGCTCGCTCACATTTATTTTCCCAGCCTCTATTTTCACCCAGCCTTTTTTTGCAGCCCAGGATATCCCGATTGAGCGCTCATCCGAAGACAAGTCCGATACCGACTTTCCTTCCATGCCCTTTTGCACAACGCGCACTTCAGGAAAGCCCTCGTTTGCAAACTTCTCGCCTTCCACTGTAAGCCGCTCGCTTGCTTTTTCGCTTTTGTGCAATTTCACAAAGCCTTTTTCCCCAAGCCCGGACAGCGCAGAGCGGCACGCATCAACTCCCAGATGGCATGATTTGGCAATGTCGGAGAGCGGAACTGATTTTGGCGTCCCGTAGAGGAACCACAAAATCCTATGCTCGTTCTGGTGAAGCATCTTACGCCCTCTTCTTGCGGATGGATGAAATGTAAACCGCGGAAACAACAATTACAAGCGCCAGCCCGACAACCGCGAGCCCCTGCCTGCCGAAAATCACGCCCAAAACCGAACCCTGCAAATCCCCGATATACCCTACCATCTCGGACTCAAGAGAGCCTTCCAGCTCATAGCTTAGCTCAAAGCGCGGCAGCGTCTGCCCGCTCCACTGGAAGCTTCGCAGGTCCCCTGCATAGTAGCGCACCTTGCCTGCAGGGTCTGATGCAAATTTCGCATCTGTGCCAACATTGTCCGGCTGTTTTGAGAAATAGATGCGCCGCGCATCCCGCGGCAGCTCAATGGCAAGCACCGTGTCCTTTGGCAGCAAAAGCTCGCTCGTTGTAGTGAGCTCGAAAGAGAGTGCATTGCTGTTTAGGGCATGGCGGGTTGTCCTTGGCTTGTAATTGTCAAGGGCAAGAAGCCCAGTCCGGTTTGCCACTGGCGCAAGCACGTTATAATCAAACACAAGGGACGCCTCGCAGCTCTCGACAAAAGAATTGCAGTTCCGCACTGGCTGCGGCTGCACGCGTATGCCATCAATGCTCACTGTTGCAAGGCTGACGTGGTGGCGGACATCCGGCAGCTCCAATCTTTCCTTCCAAGTAGCAAGGTCATTTTTGTACTCAAGGGAGCTCTCATAGAGCTGGCGCGAGTTTGCCCCGCTTATGATAAAGTCAATTTTTTCCTCGACATGCGCGCTGCCATCATGGTTCAGCGTTACGGTGACTGCGTGCTCTTCAAGCCCGAATGCCCCAAATGCCGAATTTGCCATCAGCAAAGCAGCCACTAGCAAAAAAAGCAAATTTGCCCCCAATCCGCCTTCCCTAAAACAGCCACTCATATCCTTTGAATAGGCTGTTGCAAATTTAAAGCATAACCCCACCTCGAAAACCTCCCAGCCCAACCATCAAACCAGCACCCGTCTCCATTTCTCATTTTTCATCCCA
>JAGVIA010000087.1 GCA_020056305.1 archaeon
AGAAGCAAAAGTTGAGGCAGAGCAGATGCGCTTGGTTTCTTTCTGCTGAGCCTTCACATCAAGAAGCCCACGCCTTCAGGCGTGGGTCATTCACCCCGCAGTTGTTGACCCCCAGCAAACGCCCTTTGCAAAAGGCCTTGGCAAATTTCAAAATTCCCGGCCCATGGAAAGTAATGCGCCTGCAATTCCAACTCCGGCAATCGCAGCAAGCAGCCAGAATCCCTCAAAGTTTGCCCGCGTTTCCCACCCAATTCTCATCCTCGCTTCGTTTGTGGGCCTTTTTTCATCGCTTCCGGGATACTCCAGGAGTGCAAAGCCTTCCAATATCCCATCACCACTTGGCGGAATTTGCAGTTCCCTTGCCTTAAAATCAAGCGAAACATTCCACTCATCGCCAAAATCATCGTAAAGCAATATGCTAGCGGGCTTTTTTCCAGCAACCCCCGTCCCATCAGTGAATTCAAGTGAGTACGCATGTGAATAATTGCGATTTTCTGCAAGCCCGGCAGGCTCGATGTGGCGCCTTTCCAATCTCACCAGGCTTTGGTTTGCATCGCCAACCTCAAGCTTCCAAAAATCAAGCCCATTTTTTGCAATCGAATAGTTGTGCAAAATGGCCCCCATTCTCGCTGCCCCTACAGCCATGTCGTACTCGGATAGTTGCCTGTTGCTCAACACGACGACGGTGTATTTCTCCACGGGCATTGTCTGCTCACGGAGCACGGGCACAAACGGGAAAACGAACGGCTCGCCAGTTTCGACAGTGTAGTTCGCATAGTCCAGTGCGTTTTTTTCAAAAGTGACTGCAGTGGCTTTGCGATCCGTTGCGCAGCCACAGCCAGTACGGCAATCCCCGCCGCTGCAAAACGCCTGGCATGAATATCTGTTCTCTATCACCTCTTTTGTATAGAAAAAAGTGCCACGCACTCTCAGTACTGCCTGCAAAACCGGCATCGCACTTGCATTCGAGCCATTCTCCGCAGATGGCCAGGCAGAGTCTAGCTCGGCATGCGAAAACGGTAGGGCAATCCGCGACTGCCCCTCTGCAATATCGACAACCCTTCTCTCATCCAGATATGCAAATTCCATCACTGCGTCTATTTTCGGCTTCCTGCCACTCCGCAGCGTTATCAAGTCAGCCCCGCACTCATCATCCTTTTTCGCCTCGCCTAAAATTTCCTCCGCGTGCGACTCCTTCACCGCAAATGCAATATGCGTTAGTTTCAAGCTCGATATCCTGCCCTCAGCCTCCGGTTCTGCCCCAAGTATCCGGGCATCAAATAGCGCAACCGGATCATCGATATTCGGAGCTGCCGCCTTCTGCAGCCAGCCTTCAACCCCATCTTGGAGCCGCCCATTCATTTTCTTTGCCCAGTCATGCAAATCCGCAGGCGCATTCGCAATCAAAACGCCAGCCACAAGAAAAAGCACGAAAACAAAAAGCCTGAGGCGAAGGCGCATGCAAATGCACTGATTGGCATCCTCCTCCTTCAGCACGCAAAGACTCATATCCTCCCCCTAAGCGAATCCAGTGTGCATGCATCTGCTTTGCCGTTTTCCATGGCAAGGCGGACTAGCGCGCCCCCATTGCCCCCGCCTGCCAAACTCCCCCTGAATTTTGCAAGCTCGTCACTTGTTTCAAAGACTATTATGATTTTGGCTTTTTTACGGAGCGCCAGCCTTACCTGTGCAACATCGGGCGATACAAGGATGCGCAATTCACTATCATCCTTCCTCACAATGCTGCGCTTAGGGTCAAATAGGGCGCCCGCCCCGATGCAGATATCCACTATCTGGCGCATAACCGCCTTCTTGCAGATGTTTTTTTCCTTCCATCCACTTGGTGCAAAAAAGTCCCCATGCGACACGAGTTGGCCGCGCCTGGCAAGGTCCAAGAGCGCCATCTCCACACTCTCTATGCTCGGCGACACGCGCTCCCCTCTCCGCTGCAGTGCCTTTTCAATTCCGAACGCAACCTCGCTTTTGCGAAGCGGCATGTGCCTGTAGCCAAAGGTCGCATTGACTAAGTCAAACACAGCCAACATCTCGCCCAGTTTCATTTCAATTCGCTTCTCAGGTGCCGCAGCGCCCTCTTCTGCAACTATTGTATATGTAGGCTTTCTCTTCCTGCTTGCGGCAAAAATGACAGCAGCGCACAAAACTACTGCCGCGGCGTACACTGCCCATTCTTGCCCACCCTCCTTCTTCACTACGAGGTGCGCAGTCCCGCCCCCTGCATAAAATACGAACTCTGGATTTTGTTCAGATGGCCTTGCGCGTATTTCACAAACGCCGTTCCACACTGCGCATGAAACCCTGTTTTGCGAGCCTGCAAGCCCAACCTCGACCTGTTCAGACGCGATAGGCTTGCCATCCTTATGTATCAAAAAAACGTAAGATTCACCATCATTTCTAAGCAGCGAGGCTGAAATGTTGAAAACGTGCAAAAGCGCATTTGCGGCTGAATTTCCACCAATATCTTCTATTGAAATCACATACTCGCCGCTCTCGCCAGGGCTTATGGAAAATGATCCGAAAAGCACGCCGCTGCTTGCAGAGCCTGTAAATCCCTTTGCCAGAACCGCCCCTTCTCTTCTTGCAGTCCATGCCCAGTCCCCGCCAGGCACGCCCTCCAGCCCTATGTCAAACGTGGCATTCGCACCGGCGTATATGGTTGCAGGCCCGAAAACCGAGCCTATGGCGCCAGGCTCCTCAATGTCGAAAACTCGGTGCAGCGCCTCTTCTCCGCACGTTGCACTTGCGGCAAGCCTGGCAAAACGTGCTCCTGCTGGCCATTTCACAGTCCAGAGCTCCCCGATGCGCGCCATGTCCGCAATTTCACTCCCATTTTGCCACTTCTCAAAAAGCAGCGACTGCTCGATTTCATCTGCATTCTTGCCGTTTTGCGCAAGCAGGCTGCCGCCAGAAAAACCAATGGCATTCTTTTCCACCGTTCCGTTCATTGCAATGGAATAGTTTGCATTGCCAACAAGCAGCAGGGCATTTCCCCGCGATGCAAAATCAGCATAATTTCCGGCAATGTACTCGGGCACTGCCCCCGTCGCCGATATGAAAACAGAATCATGCGAGGTCCGCAGAAAATCAGGCATGGCATCCGTTAGCGAATACCCGTATTTTCCAACCCCACTGCGCAGGCTTGCATAAATCCTATTCCTCTCATCTGTGCTCACTGAAGGGTGCATTAGAAGGTATGCAAACTTCTTGGGCTTCTCTTGAAAGAATGCCGCGCGCACGCTTGCGCCCTCAGAGCAATTAATAAAACTGGAAACCAAATACGCGACTTTCTGCCCGCCAAAATACGCGGCGCCGTAATCAGATACGCCAAGCTCCGTCCGGCCTGCAGGAATTTCCACGCGCTCGGCATTTCTTTCCTGCGGCATTCCAACAGTCCAATAGAGCAGCCCTATGCCTAAAAGAAAAAGGAGGACAGCGGATGCAAATCTCGCAGCCAACACTGGGAAACTAGCTGCGGCACGCCTAATAACCCATAGCATTTGCAATCCTTATTAAAACCAAAATCCAAACCAACCACATGTTGGCAAAGCTTGACGTAAGGAAATCCGCGATGCAAAATGCCTCTGCCTACTTTGATAAGGCAAAAACGCTTAGGGCAAAAGCAGAAGGGCTCAGAGATGCAATTGCAAAAACGAAGCTTGAGCTAAAAAGCGCGGAGCACGAGTCTGCGCAGGCAAAGTCAAAGGCATCTGTGCGGCGCAGGGAGAAAGCATGGCATGAGAAATTCCGCTTCTTTTTGACAAGTGGCGGCAAGCTTGCGATAGGCGGCAGGGATGCCAAGCAAAACGACACTGTTTTCCTGCGCCACTGCTCTGATGGCGACCTCTTTTTCCATGCGGACATCCAGGGCGCAAGCGCCATAATACTAAAGGATGGCGAAAAAGCGCCAGTGCAGGAAAAAAAAGAGGCTGCCGCATTTGCCGCATCATACTCGAATGCCTGGAAGAACGGCTCCAGCACGGTTGACGTTTACTGCCTGCCAAAATCCGGCGTCTCAAAGCACTCAAACGAGGGCTACATCCCGCAGGGCGGCTTTGCCCTCTTGGGGCAGCGCGAGTGGTTCCGCGCCACGCCCCTGGGCCTCAAAATTGGCATCGAAAACGGCATCGCCATTGCCTTGCCATACAACCACCCAAAAAAGCTTGAGAAGGAGCACCTGCTCTCGCCGGGCAAAGACGAGAAGGGCGCTGCGGCAAAAAAACTCGCAAAAATATATGGCATAAGCGCGGATGAACTAATCCTCCTGCTCCCAGCAGGCAAAACAACAATTAAGCGCGAATGAATGAACTGTGCAAATACTTTTCGTTCACCCGTTGATTTCCATGCACAAAATTTCCGATGGCATATTAATGATGCGCACAAACGAGCGCGTCTGCTCGACTGTTTACGTGCTCGAGCACGAGGGGAAGCGCCTCATCATCGATTCTGGCGATGGCAAGCTCGCATTTAATTTCACCCCGGAGATATGCATCCTCACGCACGGGCACTACGACCACGCAAAAGGCGTTAAGCCCGAATGGAAAAATGTCTTTTTGCACCCAGCGGATTTTTCTAAAAAGCCCTACATAACAGTGCCGCCAAATGCGAAAAAGCTCGACTTTGCCACATTATCCTTCGGTCCCTTCCAACTGGAAATGATCCACACGCCCGGGCACACGGATGGCTCAATCTGCATCCTTGAGAAAAAAAGCGGGCTGCTCTTTTCCGGAGACACGAAATTCGCGCAGGGCGATTACGGCCGCACAGACCTGGAGGGAAGCGAAGAGGAGATGCAAAAGTCCCTCGCCAGGATAGACAAGCTCGGCTGGAAATTGCTATGCCCTGCGCACGGCTACCTTGAGCAAAGGGAAGACGGAAAACTCATTTGACGTAGGCAAAATGATAACATCAAAAGAAGAACTTGCAAAAAAATACGAAAAACTCAGGCCAGCAATTGAAAAACGGCTTCTTGAATTCAAGCAGGCAGGCGCAGGCAATGCAAAAACAATATTCGCGGAACTTTCCTTCTGCCTTCTTACTCCCCAATCAAAGGCGCGCTCAGCACATTCTGCAATAAAATCGCTCCTCCGCGGCGATTTGCTTTTTTCCGGCGCCCCTCCCCAAATCGCCCGGCCCTAAAAAAATACGGCGTGCGCTTTGCGAACAAGAAATCCAAATACCTCTGCAAAGCCCGCGGCGAATTTTTCTCATCGGATGGCTTTGCAGAAATTTTTAACCACAACTCGGGCAGGCGTTTGCGCAACCACCTGGCAGAGCGCATACTTGGCATGGGATACAAGGAATCCTCGCATTTCCTGTGCAATATAGGCAAAGGCAGCGAGCTTGCAATACTTGACCGCCACATCCTTGCAAACCTGCGCAGCCTCGGTGTAATCAGCGCAATTCCGCCGCACATGACTGCAAATAAATACCTGCACATAGAAAAGAAAGTGGAAAAATTCTCAGCGGAAACCAAAATCCCGCTTTCGCACCTAGATTTGTTTTTCTGGGCCGAGCAAACGGGAGAAATTTTCAAGTGATCGCATGATAATCGGCGTTGTTGGCGCACCAAACAAGGGCAAGAGCACATTTTTCTCAGCAGTGACAATGGTTGACGCGGCAATCGCAAACTATCCGTTCACCACGATAGAGCCAAACCGCGGCATCGCGCTTGTCCGCTCGCCCTGCCCGCACACAAAAATCGGCAAGCAATGCACCCCAAAGGTGGGCTCGTGCGCAAACGGCACGCGCCTCATCCCAATCCAGTTCATTGATGTTGCCGGATTGGTGCCTGGCGCGCACGAAGGAAGGGGGCTAGGCAACAAATTCCTTGACGATTTGCGCGCAGCAGATGCATTCATACAAGTGGTGGACGCATCCGGCCGCACAGACCTGGAGGGCAATCCCTCAACAGATGGCGATCCAGCCGAAGAAGTCCGTTTTCTCTACGAAGAGCTCTGCTTTTGGATGGATGGCATACTTTCCCGGAACTGGAACAAAATACATGGAAAAGGGGCGGCAGAGCTTGCCGATGCGCTTACAGGTCTTAACATCTCCCGCTTTGAAATTGAGCATGCGGCATCTGAATTATCACTCCCACTAACGCACATTGACTGGTCCGACACGCAGCGCTTGTCTTTCGCAAGGAAAATATTTGCAAAAAAGCCGTTTGTCATCGTCGCAAACAAGATGGACCTTGATGGCTCAAAAGAAAATTTTGAACACATGCAAGAAGCCCTTTCTCCAAAGAAAGTAGTGCCCTGCTCGTCCGCAATTGAGCTTGCCCTGCGCAAAGCAGCAAAGTCAGGCGCAATCAGTTATCTGCCCGGAGACCCAACATTCCAGCTGCTCTCCGCAAATGACAAGCAGCGCGAAGTGCTCTCCTACATGGCTGAATTCCTAAAATTGAACAATGGCACCGGCGTGCAGCAGGCAGTAGAGGCAGCAGTATACGGCGAGCTTGGGATGATTGTAGTCTATCCTGTTGAGGATGAGCACCACTGGTGCGACAATTATGGGAACGTGCTCCCGCACGCCTATCTCATGCCAAAAGGCTCAACAGCGCACGATTTGGCAGCAAAGGTGCACACCGACCTGGCAAAGAATTTCATTTCCGCAATCGACTGCAAAACAAAGATGCATGTCGGGAAAACGCATGCGCTAAACAATGGCGACGTAATCAAGATTGTTGCAGGAAGGTAGCAGTCTCCCTTCCAAAAGCGCAGGAATAAAACCTCAGATAATCAATATCCCATTATGGATACCTTAGAGAAGGCGGCACGCATATTGGTGCTGCTCATCGCGCTTGCCGCGCTATACATGCTCTTCAATTCCATTTCCTACTACTGGATATTCATGGCCATAACTGTTGTTCTGCTCTATTCCGGCACCCTGTTCATCATAGCCTATAACGAGAACAGAAAGCCAGCGCCGGCAAAGCCGGAGGAATGGCCATCCCTTTCCGTAGTCATCCCATCATACAACAGCTCCGCGTTCATCAGCAAAACCCTTGATGCAGTAAAGGCAATCAAATACCCGAAGCCCCTCGAAATCATCGTGGTGGATGACGCAAGCACTGATGGCTCTTACGATATTGCAAAAAAAGTGCAGGGCATAAAAGTCATCCGCCGCGAGCGCAACGGCGGCAAGGCTGGCGCGCTCAATGTCGGCATAAAGGCTGCAAATGGCGAGATTGTCGCGTGCATAGACTCTGATACGTTCCCAAAGCCGGAAGTTTTCATGGAAATGGTGCCGCATTTTGCGGAGAAAAAAACCGCCGCAGTCACGACGGTTATAATGGTGAACGAACCTACTGGAATACTGGGCTATCTTCAAGAGATAGAATATTATGTCGCATTCGTATTCTTCCAAAAGAGCCTCTCGCTTTTAGGCTCGCTCATGACGACGCCCGGCCCGCTCTCCATTTATCGGAGGCAAGTGCTTCTAGATGTTGGCGGATTTGACGAAGACAACATAACCGAGGACATGGAAATCGCGCTGCGCCTCAAGGACAACGGATACGACATCGAATGCTGCACAACCGCGGCGGCATACACTGAAGTTCCCAAGACAATCTCCCACTGGCTTCGCCAGCGAACGCGCTGGTACCGCGGCAAGGTGGTTAATGGCATAAAATATGCCCATATATTCTTCAGCCCCCGCCATGGCGGATTCGGCAGTGTCATATATCCTCTTACTTTTGTAGCGGAATTCCTCACGGTTGTTTCCTTCTCCCTGGTCGTCTATCTGACCTTCTCAAACCTATCCGGCATTGCCGCATGGCTTGCGGTAAAAGAGCTTCCGACAATAGCCATCCCCACCTCGCTTATGGCGGTGCAGTCCTCATGGTATTTCTTGGCGCTCACGCTTATCCTCTGGTTATATTTCATCAAGATGAGCTTTGACATTTATGCAAGCAAAATAAGGTGGCGCCACCTGCCATTCATCGCAGCCTTCCTGCTCTTCTATTCGTTTTTAATATCAAGCGCGTATTTCATTAGCTACGCAAAGGAGATACTCGGCTCGAAATACAAGTGGTAAAATGAACATCTACATCAAAGCCGCGATAATCACGCTTGGCATATTCCTCGCCGGCATGTATGCCATAAAGAGCGTTGACGAGCAGCGCATCGAAGCGCTCCGCGCCGACATCGACTCGTCTGTTCTTGACACGGAGGCGACAAGGCTGCTCTTTCTCTATCAGGATGCAACTGGCGACCCCAACTCCACGGCATTTTGTCGTGCACTGACTGAAATGTCAAAGAATCAGATGGAGCGCACATTCAAGCTTGCGACGCAGCTCTCCCTTGCCGAGAACAACAACGTGCTTGGGGACTATGAAATGCTCAAGCGAAAGTACTACCTTACGAATTTCGAGCTCTATATCTACCAGAAGCAGCTTGAGCGCTCCTGTGGTGCAAAACCCTTCGAGCCGGTCCTGTATTTCTATTCCCTTAAGCCATGCCCGCAGTGCATTGTGCAGGGGCAGGTGCTTGACCGGGTCGTTTCCGAGTGCCCCAACGTGCGAGTGTTCGCATTCCCATCAGATTATCCCGAGCCTGTTCTTACTGCGCTTCTCTCGCGATACGGGATCTCCTCAGTGCCGACAATTATCATAAAAGAGCATTTCAAGCTTGAAGGCCCGCAGGAGAAGGAAAAAATCAAGGAGCTAGCAGGCTGCATGCAGTAGCATGGAATGTGTTTTCTTGGGGGGATGAACAGAGTCGAGCTTTGCTCGACTTGTTCACAAGTCGAACGGTTCGCCGTTCGACTGTGTGAACCCCTCAAGGGGGGCTTGTTAGACATTGTGCCCCTTATGGGATGTGCATTTTGCGGCGATACGCAAAATGCATCAGACATCGCCCTTCGGGCGATGCTGACCGAACGAAAAGATGCCCTTATTATTAACTTTTTCCCGCAAATATCATACCACCAAGTCCTACCGGGCGATTTCTATGAAAGACACAAAAAATAAACCAGACCATGCCATCAGCCAGAAGGAGGCAGGATGGAAAACAGAAGCATCGGATGAAACAACCCCCGCCGCAAATGCACAATCAACGCCGGCAAGCGCGGAATCTGCAACAAGCCCTCCCACAAAGCCCTTTCTAGGCACTGGTGAACTCATCATTGGTGCTCTCATCATCATTCTGATAGCGGCAGTTGCATACACCTATCTTCAGCAACCGCCAGAATCCAAACCCGGCCCGCAGCCTGCGACAGGCAATGCAACAGACGCGTTCATCACGTCGCTTTACAAAATGCGGAACATTAACGGATATGAAATGTCCTATGTCGAAACCGACGGCCCGATGGAGACGGAGATTTACCTGCAGTCAAACGTGACGCACCAGTTTGGCAGGTTCGACTCGATACTTGACTCGCGCGAATTCTACTTTGACGGCACGAATACGACATTGTGCCTCGATTACAAGGGCAAGCGCTGCTACCTAGTGGCAAAGAATGGGAGCGCCTTTGACAGCTATGCCCAGAGCATCTATGCAAAATTCCTTGAAAGCCCGTCCGTGCGCAACTCGCTTCGCACAAGCGAGAAGCTCGTGCAGGTCGGCGCAATCAAATTCTCAAACCAAACCTCGTCTTCAACAATCGCCGGGCGGAAATGCACTGCGGTTTCCTACGCAATAAACTACGGGGGCCTTTCAATAGACCAGCTTCGAAGCATTGGCATATCCCCTGATGACCCGTCCATAACCTCATTTGGCAATTTCAGGCTCAGCCAATGCGCCGATGACGAGTTCGGCCTGCCCCTCTCCGTTAATCTGTCATATTCCGAGCTTGGCAAGGAGCGCGCATTTGGCTCGCTTTTCACATCGTTTGCCGAGGGCTTTGACAAGGCGGTTGTGCCCCCTCCAGAGAACAGCGGCATCTACATCCAGGAAACGGAATTCGCGCAGCTTTTCAACAGTGCACAGAAGGAAATACGCGCGGCTTACCTCTGTGAAGCCCAAAACAGCACAGCAGAGCGTGACTCCTGCTACCGCACTCTTGCATATTCCGCAGACGATGGCAGGGTTTGCGGCCACGTAAGCGACTCGCTGACAAAGTCTCAGTGCTACCTTGCGGTCGCCCAGAAGCTCCTAAGCCCCAACGAGTGCGCCTTTGCAGGAGGCCTTGCAGACGAGTGCCTGATTAGCATCGCAGGCAGCACCGGCGCCAGAAGCCTCTGCGAACTGATATCAAACGAAACGCTGGTCTCTGAATGCAACAAGGCAGTGGGCGATGCAAACGCGCGGGGCATCTACCCCAAGAACCAGACTGCGGTGTGCAATGCGGACTCGGGCTGCGTGGTTGCCGGCTGCAACGGCGAGCTCTGCGTCCCAGCTGCAATCGCCAACCAGACAAATACTACCTGCGATCCGACGCTGACCTGCTATAAGCAGTTTGCAAACTGCGCATGCTCAACATCCGGGCAATGCGAATTGAAGAAGCAGGGCGGCTTTGCCGCATGCCTTGACAAATGGGAAACCGCCCAGACGCAAATGGCAATAC
Organism: archaeon; assembly: GCA_020056305.1. Lineage (GTDB taxonomy): Archaea > Micrarchaeota > Micrarchaeia > Anstonellales > Anstonellaceae > JAGVIA01. Next base: position 10,525 of record JAGVIA010000087.1, read on the forward strand.
AGCCGCTCATAAACGCCACGATGAACACGACTAATTCAACCACAAACCAGTCAAATCAAACCCCATAAGGGGCACCGCGTCTAACTCGGCCCCCCTTGAGGGGTTCACACAGTCGAGCGGCACACCGCTCAGCATCGCCCTCCGGGCGATCAGCATCGAGCGAAGCTCGATGTCTGATGCATTTTGCAAAGGCAAAATGCACATGTCTGATGCGTTTTGCTCCGCAAAACGCACATCGACTTGTGAATAAGTCGGGCACAGCCCGACTGTATTCAACCCCCAAGATAACACTGGAAGCTGTAATTTGCGGAAAAAAATAAAGCGGGCCCGGAGGGATACTCTAAGGCTATTCAAACCAGAAAAGCCCGTTCGAACCCTCGACACATTGGTTAAGAGCCAATCGCTCTACCAAGCTGAGCTACGGGCCCGCGTGGAAAACTTATCGCCGTCAAGGTATAAAAATGCATTCGCACAAACACACACATGAAATTCCTGCACTATCTGGTGCTCGTCCCGATGGCGGCTGCAATCGCATTCCTCCTCTCCTCAGACGACACGGTTGTGCGGGTGTTGTCGTTTGTCGCACTGGTGATACTTGAGCAAATCCGCGATGTCCTTGTAATAAAGGAAATATCCGAGTCGCTTTCTGCCAAAGCTTTGGGAAAGAAGCCAATGTAGGAATTTAAAAGAAGAAGGCCAGCGCCCTTCGGCGCCGGCAAGGCGACCAGTTTTTCTGTCAAGGACAGACAGCAAAAGACGGAACTTTGCAAGAGAGTTTCGCCGGATGCCATATATAAGTTTATCGTCCAAAATAACATATTCGCACACAAATTTGTCGCTAAAAAGGTAGGATAATGGGCATTATTGAAATAGGGCAGGAAATTGATTCGCTTACGGCGGAAAAAGGCAGGCTGATTGATCGCATAAAGAAGGTGCGGGAAGAGGCGCGCGGCATAGGCGCGCAGATAGCAAAGCGCGTGGCAGTCCTCAAAAAAACCGGGCACTCGCCCTCCTCACACTTGCGCGCAGGCATAGAAAGCATTGAATTCGAAATCGCTACCTCCGCGTTCACCCCCAAGCGCGAAAAAGAGCTCATCAAGGAAATCGCCGCATTGCAAAAGCAGCTATCGGCAGCAAAAAAATCCGATGCCCTTCAGGCGGAAGTTGACGCCTACCGCTCCAAGTTCAACGCGCTAAAAAACGAATACGATTCCCTCGACAAGCAAATCGGCGAGGCAAAGGCGAAAATAGAGGCGCTTTTTGCAGGCGCTAAAAAGGAAATGGACGAGTCTGCCGCAAAGAAAAAAGGCGCAGCGCTTGCGGCTGAAAGCAAGAGGCGCGCAAACGAATACCAGCGCCGCGAAAACGACTATCGGCGCCAGAAGGCGGATTTCCGCAAAAAGGAGCGCGATGAGATGGCGCCGTACCTGAAAAAGAATGACGAGTTCCTGACGCTTGAAGACAAGATAATCGAGATAAAAAGAAAAGACAAGGCAGAATGATTTTCTCCTTAAAGCATTGCCCCTGCCAGCGCCCCAATCGCATAGCCTACAAATGCCGCCATGCCTCCAATCAGCGCCATCTCACAGCCTGCCTTCACCCAGTGCCCGGTTGTCATCTTCGCCTTGACTGCGCCCGCCGCAAACAGCGTCACGATTGCAAGCACTGCAGCGGTGCCTGACGCAAGCGCGACTGCCGGAATGAAAATGAATGGCACAAGGGGCAGGAAAGAGCCTGCGAATGCCGAGCCGCCCACTATGAACGCCTCGCGCTTCGGATTTATCGCGTCTCCACTGCCCAATCCCAGCTCCTCTGTCATCATTACTTCCAGCCACATCTTCTTGTCAGAAGTGATCTTTTTCACAATGGATGAGAGCTGCTTGCCCCTAAAGCCCTTCTTGTAGTAAATGTGCTGGATTTCCTCGCGCTCCATCTCTGGCATCTCTTCAATCTCGCGTTTTTCGCGCAGAAGCTCGCTTTTGTAAAAATCCTCGCTTGCCCTGCTTGAAGTATATGCGACCGCCGCCATGGAAATCGACTCGGCAAAAGCAGCTGCCAATCCTGCAATAATGACAATGCGCGCATCCCCTGTGCCTGCTGCAACGCCCAATATCACGCCAAGCGTGTTCACAAGCCCGTCCTGCCCGCCAAGTATTACCTGGCGAAGCATGGAGCCGTCGCGCTTCTCATTTATTTTCTCATGCTCAATTAGCGCTGCTGATTTTTGCATATAAAAAACTCCTCTATTGGTTTTGTATAACAAATGAGCAAATTTATAACATTCGCTAGGCAAATCCATGCATGGCAGGCGTCTTGGAATTATTGGAACAAGCTGCAAATCAAATTGTTTCTATTATCCCATACTCGAGGCTTAAAATTTGGAAACAAATGATCTTCCATCCTTACGAAACAATACGGGCTGAGAAGAACAAGCCGTCTTTGAGAAATGCAGCGATGGATGTTGCAGCGGCATCCCTAGTCCTGGCTGCCGAATTGGTCATTATTTACCTGATTAGCGGAACATACTCGAATCTAGTCTACGCCGGCAAACCTGCCATGCTGATCCCACTAGTCGCCTTAACCTCAATTGCATTTTACCTTACTGTCTGGCTTGTATGGTCAGCAACACAATACCTCTCTGCAAAAGCATTGGGCGCGAAAGCCTCGTTCAAGCAGTATGCGTCCCTATTGGGGCTTGCATTTGCCGCGTTTCTGGTACTAGATTGGTTTTTGACACCAGCGCTGCACTTTTTGCCGGAAAACGCGCGGTCGTTTGTCGACGGCATAATTGGCGTATACTTGCCATTCCTGTCATTTATTCTGATACGGGAATTGTACGGGTTTAGCAACCTACGGACAACTGCAGTTCTGTTTTTGTCCTTCTTATTGACCTTCATCATTGTGCTAGTAGCGATATTCTTGCTAAATTTCCTAACCAACGGGCTTGTTTTGCAACTAATCTCGTCATCGCGGCAAGCTCCCATCTAAGCGCCACTCCGTTTCTTTATTAATTTTCATTGCCAATCCCTATTCATGCCACTAAAGCGCGCCGTCCTAATTGATGTTGATTATACTATCAAGGACGGCAAAACACTGGTGCGCCTTCTAATGAAGGGCAAGCGCTTTTTCCGCCTCTACGATTTCTACGACCCCTATTTCTACATTGACGCGCCGATTTCGAAAAAAGACGAAATAATGAAAGCATCAGTTGACGAGCGCGGCCAGAAAGTCTCGCCAACTTCCGTTGAGGAAGTCACGCGCACGCTTTTCGGCAAGGAGAAAAAGCTCCTGAAAGTCACCTGCCTCATCCCCAGCGCAGTGCCAAAGCTCCGCGACAAGCTCCCGCACTTTCCGGCATACGAATACCGCATCCTGTTTGGCAGGCGCTACATGATTGACAAGAATATTGCGCCCTTCTCCACGCTAATTTACGAGCGCGAAGGAAAATTCCTGAAAAAAATCCACCGCACTGCCGATTTGCCCTTCTCTCTTCGCACTGCCGCATTTGACATCGAAACATACAACCCCCGCGGCGCCCCCCGCCCCAAGCTCGACCCCACCATCATGATTTCCTATGCAAATGGCAAGCAGCAAGTTATCACCACCAAGAAAATCGACAAGCCATTCATCGAGCATGCAAAGGATGAGAAGGAGATGATTACTCAGTTCTGCAAGCTTCTCTCCGAGCAGGACATTGAGGTTCTCCTTGGCTACAATAGCGCAGTGTTCGACCTGCCTTATCTCGCAGCGCGCGCCGACATTCTCAAAGTGCCCCTATCGCTTGGCCGCGACGGCTCGTCTTTTCGCATCAGGAAGATGGGCATCCGCGAAACAGCGGAAATAACCGGCCGCCTGCACATCGATCTCTACTCAATCATCCGCTTCCTCGGCTTCATAGGTGCGCTCAAGGTCTCAAAATTCACGCTTGAAAACGCCTACTCGGAAATCACTGGCAAGAAAAAATACATGGTGGACAGGCTTGCCATACACGAAATGTGGGACAAGGGCGGCGAGAAACTCGATACGCTTGCCGATTACTCCATGATGGACGCGAAAGCGACATTAGAGCTAGGCTCCGTTGTCATGCCCCTTGAAATAGAAATGAGCAAGCTGGTCCGGCTTCCGCTCTTTGACACTGCGAATGCAACTGCAGGGCAGCTTGTGGAATCCCTTCTCATGCACCGCTCGTACCATGCAGGGGCAATAATTCCGAACAAGCCGGGCAGTGAAGAAGCAGCCGAGCGCGAAAAAAACCCAATACAGGGCGCGTTTGTGAAGCTCCCCCAGCCTGGCATTTATGACAATCTCGCAGTATTCGACTTCCGGGGATTGTATCCCTCAATCATTACATCGCACAATATCGACCCGTACACGCTCAACTGCGACTGCTGCAAGCAGGACAGCTACGTTTCCCCGCTTGGGCACCGCTTCTGCAAGAAAAAGAAAGGACTCATCCCAGCAGTGCTTGCAGATATCATCTCCCAGCGCGCAAAGCTCAAAGGCGAGCTCAAAGCGCTCGAAAAAGATTCCAGCGAATACACGCGTCTCTTTGCGCGCCAGCAATCCCTCAAGATACTTGCAAACTCCTACTACGGATATCTTGCGTATGCGCGCTCGCGCTGGTACTCGCGCGAGGCAGGCGAATCCGTCACCGCCTGGGGCCGCCACTACATACAGGAGACAATAAAAAAAGCGGAGACAGCAGGATTTGAGATTCTTTACGGAGACACTGATTCCATCTTCATCCTTCTTGGACAACACAGCAAGGACGACGCTCTTTCATTCATGAAGAAAATAAATGACGCGCTTCCGGGCGACATGGAGCTTGAGCTTGAGGCATTCTACCCCCGTGGCGTGTTTGTCACGAAAAAAGGCTTGGGCGGAAAAGGCGCGAAGAAAAAGTACGCGCTCATTGGCGAGGATGGCAAGATAAAGATACGCGGCTTTGAGCTTGTGCGCCGCGACTGGTCAAGGATTGCCAAGGATACGCAGATGCGCGTGCTCGAAGCCATACTCAAAGAGGGCAGCAAGGAAAAGGCAGTGAAAATAGTGCGCGATGAGATAGAACGGCTGCGTGAAGGGAAAGTGCCCCTTGAAGACCTGACCATTTACACGCAGCTCAACAAGAGCCCAGGCAGCTACGAAATAAAATCCCCGGAGCTTTCCGCAGCGCAAAAGGCGGCAAAGGCAGGCATAAAATTCGACCGCGGCTCCCTCATCGGCTATGTGATTACGAAGTCCGGCTCAACAATATCGGATAAGGCAGTGGTGCTGGAGCTTGCGCAAGATTACGACCCTAACTATTACATTGACCATCAGGTGCTTCCATCTGTCCTAAAAATCCTAAAAGAGCTGGGCTTTTCAGAAGATGATTTGAAATTCAAAGGGACGCAAAAAGGGCTGGGGGGCTTTTTCGAATGAGAAAAATGTTTTTTGCAGTTGCAGCTGTCTTTATTTTCCTCTTTTTGGCAGGATGCACGCAGAATGGCACTCTCCCTCCAGACATCGCCAAACAAAAGCAATTGTGCGAGGCAACTGGCGGCACTTTCACCTATTGCGAGCCTGGCGCCGTATGCAAGGTTGGAACAGGTTGCCAATGCCCCGAAGGCCAGCAATTCGACAGCATGCTCGGCTGCATGCACTTGCAGGATGCGAAAACAAAGATAATCTGCGAGAATAGCGGAGGCAGATACAACTATTGCAAGGAGCAGGCATGCATTTCAGGCTGCATCTGCAACCCTGGCCAGAAATTCGATGCGCAGCTTGGCTGCACTGCAAAAAGTGCAAATACGACAGTTGCTGTGAATCAAACCATTGCTCCTGCGCCAAACCAACCATCAACATTACCTAATCGTATCTGGTATTTCGCCTTCGGTTCAAACCTCAATTTCAAGGGCATGCAAGGCCGCGTGGGCTACTGGCCCGAAGTGCGAAAAGCCATCCTGCCAAATTACCTGCGCACATTCGCAGGCGCAGGGGACATCCGCCAGAATTCCTCCTCTCTTGTCTATGGCGCAATCTATCTGCTAAATGAAACCCAGATGCAGGCGCTTGACCGCTACGAAGGCGTGGCATCAGGCAATTACCGCCGCATAAATGTCACGGTTGTCGCGTTAGGCAATCAGTCAAATGAAATGCTGCCCGCAGTTGCCTACCAATTCGTAACCCCGCGCCCGTTCTCACCCCCTTCAGAGGGCTACCTCAACACAATCATCGAGGGCATGCATGACAATGGCTATGGGGATTACGAAATAGGATTGCTGCTAAAAGAAGCAAGAAAGAGTGCGGCAACTCCGAATAAAACCAAGTCCGATTCATACTGGCGCGGCGAGGCAAGACCATTTTCGATACTGGAGCATACGGCAAATAGTTCTACTATTACTTTGGTTGTGCAAAATGTTGAGTTTGACGTGCTCACCATCCGTGGCATCAGTATTGGCTCGGTGCCATGCCTGCCTGGAACTTTGCAAAGCCCGCCAGAAACGAGTTACACACCATGTTATGGTGGGCGGGGAGCAAGCTGCCCTTCTCTCCTTCTTATCAACGGGGCATACCTAAACATAACTTCGCTTGAATTTGCAGGCGGCGCAAGAAAAGTGATGCGTTGCTCTACCGACATTTGCCAAGCGCTTGTCCGCGGCTCAACCTATGCTGCAGATATTTCCATATCTTACGATTCGCAAGAGCTAAACAACCAAATCCAAAAAGGGTCAGAAAGGTTGGTTGGAGAGTGCACGGGCTAAATCGAAGGAAAACAGGCGCCCCTTGCCATGAAAAAGAGAATCTGCCTCAGAACGTCAGTGCCATCAGCACGACCATGGCATCCCCGACAAAAACAGAAAACAGCAACCCAATCAGTATGTGCGGGGTGAAGCACGGAAGATGCTTGTAAACCATCCACTTCTTTATCGGGAATTTGGCAGTCCTCTTCAATTCCGCCGCATCCATGAGCCTCTGCAGCTTGTATTTTTTCACATCAGCAGCATCCATCATCTCAACGGCAAGTATGTCCTCCTCCTCTATTTTCGAGTGCGCCACTGCCTCAGCCATGCTTTCATTCACAATCTCCTTGAAAAACAGGAAGAATAATGACACAAACACAAGGAAGCTCACAAATGCAAAATATGCTGGAGGGAATATGCCAAGCGTTCCCGCAGTGCTGTAAAGGAATACATACGCAAGTAGCACCGCGCCTGCCTGGAACACTTTTGATGCCTGCAGCTTGAATTTCCCGGACGCCACCGCGCGCGCGGCAAGCGGCATGTTTTTCACCACTTCATAAACCATGAACGAAACGCCTGATGCGATAATCACGGACACAATGAATGGGTAATATACGGTGCCGGAAAATGCAACAGTGCTAGGCGCATATGGAAGCAAAAGCGCAATTGCCGCAAGGATGTAGATATCCGCGCCGCCCATCATGCCTGTTCTGTAAAGCACAAGATAGCCTATTGCAAACACTGCAGTCGCAACCCCAAACACAAAGAGCGCATTTTGCGCGTTGAAATCCACGGCAGCAACAAGAAGGGAAATGCCAAGAAACGCATAGAGCAGTATGTTGGGGACATTTCTCCTGTTGAACAAGTCATAATAGGTGCATATCAGCACCCCAATAAACGCAAGCCCGATTCTTGCAAGCTCAAATCCCATCGGCGCACCCTATGCATCGCAATACTCCACAAACGCATCATGTATTCTCTCAACATTTAATAATTCGCATTTTGCCCCGCAGCCAAGCATTAAAACAAGCGAAGGCTTTGTCCTGCCGCCATCCCCGCTTGCAAATTCCTTTATGTATGTTCCCGCCTCGGCAAACAACTGAACGGACAGCTTGCCGCCTTCAATGCTTGCGCTTGCAGAATAAATCCTTCTCTTCCTCACCAAATCAGAGCGCCTCTGCATAACGCGAAGCGGCGTCTGCTGCAAAAGCAGCAGATTTTTTATCGCATTTATTTTCCCCACGTCTTCTTCTGTCGGCTCCCTCTCAAGTGCAACTATTGCAAAATATTCCTTGCCAAAATGCGAATTGCACACGATTTCAATCCATTTTGCCGAGACGAATTTCAAAGAGCGGGCAAGAACGCCCCTCGCTCCTTCCGCCGCAGCCATTTCCTGCGCCCCGCCGCTTTTTTTCATTGTATTGGAATTTCTATATTCCAATGCGGACAAATTTTTGCGAAAATTTGTCCCCGTCTTTGCGATTTCCGCCTCAAGCGCCCTGAGGTTCACGCCTCTTTTCCTTGCCCCATTCACCCGCAGCACAAACGGCCTGCCATCCCCAAGCATCTGCGCATCAATGTCCTCCCGCCCCGCGGCATGAAATGTGCATTCCTTTGCCTCAAAGAGCCTCTTTGCAGGATTGCAAATCGCCGCCTCAACAGACGCAAATTTCACTCCCTTCCCGCCGCACTCACTGCATCCGCTTCCCCTGCATTTTCTGCAGTGCCATTCGGATTGCGAGGTTTCCCTGCCAAGCTTGTTGTATCTCCCGAAAACGAAAATCGGCTGGGGCACTGCCTTCCCCCTCATCGAAAGAAAATCCATGGCAAAAACGGCATCCGGGTTCTTCCCCGATTTCTTGCCAGTTTTCTCCTCCACAGAAGCAACAATCGCGGCATTCACTGCATTTTTCACACATATTCCGGCATCCGCACTCTCAGTGTCCCACAAATCCTCTTCGCGTGCAAAATCCTCCCTCGGAAGCGAGCTTTGCGCGCCAAAAGTAATCCATTCAAAATCAGCACCTGCAATTGCCTCTGCCACTAGCGCAGGCAGTTTTTCCAATTTCCCCCTGCAGATGTGGCATTCGCTTGCGCTCTTTGCAAGCAATCCAATAGGATGGCATTTTTTGCAAAATGAGCACAACGGATAGCTTTCCATGGCGTAAATTTGCCCCGCTCGAATTTAAGGGGATGCCGCCGGCTGCATGAGCGGAAAAAGTGGAATTTTAGTGAAATTTATAAACTTGCCGTTCATAAGCTTGGAATAGTGGCTGTGGCATCCTGCGGAGGGGTGAAGGCAAAGCCTTATTAATACCTGTTGTGGTATAATAGGGTTTTGCAAGGGTATCGCTCCGGTGAGCGTGCTATTGTCGAAGGTGGAATTTTATGCCTCGCGGAAAACGCATCGTAATCGAGAAGAAGATAAAAGACCCAGTAATCACACGACTCAAGTCCATCCAAATTGGCACCATGAAGACCGAGCGCACCAAGGTTGAGGAGAGCATGGGCGACTCGATTTCAAGCGTTGTCGAGGAAGCTAAGGCTCTTTACACCCAGAACAAGCTCGAGCGCGAGAAATTGCGCGCAATGGGGCTTCTCACACTTGAGGAGGCGCACGAGGAGCTAAAGCGCGGCGGCATCCCTATTTCCTTTAGGGCTTTTGGCGGCCGCGTCGAGAGGCGCTCTGTGCGCTCTGAGAAAATCGGCAAGAAAAGGCTGATTCCCCGCCAGGTAATACAAGATTGGGTCGCGCTTGCAAACGAGTATTATTCCGTCAAGCAGGCTTTCAACGAGCTTAAGAAATTCGAAAAAATCAACCTCCGTGCCTTCATCGGCCGCATCGAGAAGAACTCCATCGCATCCATAAAGATAGGCACGCAGCGCTGGGTGCCAAAGCAGGCAATCGAGGGCCTCACGCACGTCGCAAAGAACTATTACGATGTCGGCGATGCTGTGCAGGTGATGGGCACGCGCGGCGTGAAAATAAAGCGCAACGCGTTTGAGCGCAGGCTTGACCGCAACCGCATACCGCACGAGAAAATCGGCGGCAGGCGCGTCATTGCAAAGGAAGTGCTCGACGAGCTTATTTCAAAGGAAGTCGCGCTGATGTCTCGGCCGAGGTAAGTTTTCCTTTTTTCTTTTCAGTTTTTACTTTATTTTTTGTATTGGAATTCCTATATTCCAATGCGGACAAATTTTTGCGAAAATTTGTCCTTTCCAATGCGTAAAAAGACGAAGGTGATTCTGATGCGTCTTCAAAAAATCATCTCTGCATCGCTTTTGCCGATAGTGGCGGCCCTCATAGTAATCCTAATTTTATCTGCATTGAGCCCTGTCAAAGTATCGGAAAAAGCAGACCAATCGATCGCGTCTGTGGAGAAACTAGCCCTTGATGCAGTCAGGTTCACACTCACCATTCTAAGCATAGCAATCACGTTCTGGCTCGGATACCGCGGCGTCAAACAGTTCAAATTCGGCTACGCTGATGCGGCAATAGCTGGTGGCATAATGGGCATAATCAACGCAGCCGTATCCGGAGTAATGGTTTTCCTTATCGTTTCTGGCACATTTGCGCCGTTCATGGCGTTCTTCGGACTCGTTGCTCAGGGTGTGAACCAATATGGAGGGCTTGCTGTCGGCGCATTTAGTGCGTTCATGGCCGGAATGTTGCTGGCTGCCCTGTTCGTTATGGGATTGCTCGGCACCGCGTTTGCGATAGCTGTTTCTCTTCTGGGCGCGCTGGTTGCAAAGAAGACGAAGTAGCGTTTTCCTTCCATTCCGGTTCTGCCGTTTCCTATGCACTATTTTAAATCCTGTTTCCGAAGTGAAATCATGCAAAAAGTCCAAACGATCGACATATGCTCTAATTCAGAAAACCATCCTTTGTTGAAAATACCTGCGCTCCTGGTTCTTCTTCTTGAGATGTTCTACTTGGTTTGGATGGGACTGGAGATTAAAACGCGGCAACATTCCTTTTGGACATTGCTTCTCCTTACAATCCCATTGATTCCGGTTGGTGCATATCTTCTGGCCGGATTCTACGTCGCGGCAAAAGAAGGCGTAAGATCAGGCAAACTTAAGGTATTCAAGTCCATTTATGCCCTGCAATTTACCATATACACTGGAAGCAATTGGCTGTTTCTGCATCCGTTCATTGTGGGATTCGGATGGACTGCAAAACACATAATGGCAGAAAGCGGCAAAGACGCTTATGGCGAATATACTGTGCTAAGGTGCCTCTACGTAGTAAAGGTCAAAGTCTATGCAAAAAGAACCGAAATTGAGAGAGCAATAGCGCAGCTTCAAACTTCCTAATCCCGTCATTTGCTCAAAGTATTTTAAATCCCCAAATCAAAATCCATCCATGTCAGACAATCTCCTTTCCGTAAATCTCTGCGGCATGCATCTCTCCAACCCCACCATCCTCGCCTCCGGCGTATTTGGCATCACCCGCGACCTTCTCTCCCGCGCAAGCAGGAACGGCGCAGGCGCCCTCACCATGAAGACAATCACGAAAGAGCCGCGCAGCGGCCACCGTGCCCCAATCATCGTCTCCTTCGAATCCGGAATGATGAACGCAGTGGGATACGCGAACCCAGGCATCGAGGAAGTTTGCAGGGAATACGCAGACCTCTCGGATGTCAAATGCCCGGTAATTGGCAGCGCCCTTGGCGAAACGCCGGAAGAATTCGCATATGTAATATCCCGCATGGGCAAGCTCCCAGTTTCCGCAATCGAGCTCCCTCTCTCCTGCCCTCACACACCCGGCTTCGGCCTGATGAGCGGCCACACTGACCCAAAGCAAGCTGCAAAAATAACCGCCGCCGCAAAAAAAGCAACGAAAAAGCCAATCATAATCAAGCTCAGCCCCTCAATTCCCAATGTCGGCGAGGTTGCATCAGCAGTCGAAAAGGCAGGCGCAGATGCCATCAATTGCGGCAATTCAGTCGGTCCCGGAATGATAATTGACATCGAGACAGGAAAGAGTGTTCTCGGATTTGGCATGGGCGGCGTGCACGGCCCGGCAATACGCCCATTGGCAGTGCGCTGCGTCTATGACATCTACGAGGCAGTGAAAATACCGATAATCGGCTGCGGTGGCATCACGACTGGCAGGGATGCAATAGAAATGATAATGGCAGGCGCAACAGCAGTTGGAGTGGGCACCGCAACATATTACCGCGGCGAGCGCGCCCTTGCGCTCATAGCAGATGAACTGCAGGAGTGGATGAAGAAGCGCAATTACAAATCACTCGAAGAAATGCGCGGCATTGCGCACGGGAAAAAATAATTTAGCTGATTTTATGGCATCCAATTATCCAAGCCTAAAGAACGAAGCAATCCCCATTTCCTACGAAGTCACAAACGTAATTTCCGAGAGCGCCACTGTGAAAACAATCTTCTTCAAAGGCCCGTTCAACGCGCTGCCCGGCCAGTTTGTCATGCTCTGGCTTCCAGGTGTTGACCAAAAGCCGTTCACCCTTTCCGCAACAGGCGCCAACCCTGCCATTTCCTTTCGAATTCATGGCGAATACACGCGTGCGCTTGCGAAAGTGAAAACATGTGACAAAATTGGCATCACCGGCCCGTTTGGAAACGGATTTGACTTGTCAAGCGCAAAATCGGTGCTCATCGTCGCAGGCGGGATAGGGATAGCATCAGTAATCACGCTCATTGAGCAAGCCGCTGCAAAAAAAATCAGGACAGAAGTGATTTTGGGCGCGCGCACCAAAAACGAGCTTGTTTTCGAGAAACGCATAACTGCATCCGGCGCTTCCCTGCACCTCTGCACTGACGACGGCACTGCCGGGCATCACGGCTTCACGACCGAGGCTGCGGGCATATTGCTCCAGAAGCAGAAGCCCGATTGCATTTTCGCCTGCGGGCCCGAGCTTATGATGAAGGGCATCGCGGACATCGCAGCCGCTCACAAAATACCCGTGCAGCTCTCGCTTGAGCGCTACATGAAATGCGGCTTTGGCATGTGCGGCGCCTGCGAGATAAACGGCTTCCTTGTCTGCAAGGACGGGCCTGTTTTCACTGGAGAGCAGGTTGCAACAATGCCGGATTTCGGAAAAAGCGCACGGCTCAAGTCCGGAAAAAAGATTTCCCTGAAAGAATACTTCTCTCCGAAGAAATAGGCGGCAAAACAATAGGGTTTATTAAGCATCAAATTGCATAATCTAACACATGAAGCCCATAACACTCCATTCCAACGGCAGCGTGCGCGTCGAGCGGCAGCTTGCGCACGATGTAGAAGGCAGGGCGCACAAATTCTTCCGCGCGCAGCTTGGGGAAGGCGCATGCAAGCCAATAACCAGCGGCGATGCCATCAAGTGGCGCATCCTGCAAGACACGCATTTTTCCCGCAACATAATTGCCCGGCTTGAAATCTGCTCGCGCATAGAAATTCCCGCGTGCAAAGGAATTTACATCATCGACTCTGCCTCATTCAAATTGCTTGAAAAGATTTTTCCGCTTGAAGACGAAAAGCTTGGCTTTGACTGCGACTTCTGGAACAGCATATACGCGGTCTTCCCGCTAAAAAATGCAAGGCCAGCAAGCACGGTGTTTGATTTGGCATTTGCCAGCTCAAAAGCAGGGGCAGGCGGCATGCGCATTTGCGCATTCTCGCGCGCGCTTGAGGCAGGAAGCCTCTCGTACCTTGATTATGCAATCCTCTCCCAGCTTGCCTACCAGCGCTACTGGGAAACATATCTTGCATCAGGCGCAAGCCGCCTTGCGCTTGGCAAGGATGGAATGGGCGGCTACGGCTATGCCCCTTTCCTGTTCAACATCTTCTCATTCGAACACGAAATTGCTTTGGGCATGAAAACAACGCTTGTCTTGCACGACGCATTCATAGGCACGCCTCATACGTCCAGCATAACCTCCCTCGACCCCAGCCTTGGGCAGCTGCGCGGGAACTGCGATGGGCGTGCCGGCTACTTTTTGGGAGACGGCATACTGGCGCTTTATGTGCATCTTGCGCGGCTTCAGTCCATACGGGATTCTGACATAGACGCCGCGGCAATGGCGCTTCTCAGGGAAAGGGGACACCGTCCTGTATCGCTTATCGCATAAGCAAGTGAAAGTAAGCACGCATTGTCGTTCCACCATACTGATTTCGGAAAGGGCAGCAGCCGAATATTTTGTGCAGGTTTAATATCCCTAACATAACACACCCTAAGCATGAAAATTCACGCGCTTGTGGCGCCGGTCCTGTTTGCCATCCTGATCTTTGGCTGCACACAACAAACCCAAAATGCTTTTGCCAGGCATCCGACAGACAACGGTACAATAGAGGCAACTGTGCTATCTGTAACACAGGATGCAAACGGGGCGAGGCCAAATGACTACGCAACCATACGCGTAGACAGAATACTCTCATACCAGCGTGACCCGGCTGCAAACTATCCAAGCTTGCACGAGGGCGAGGTGCTCAATGCAAGCCTGGCATACAGCACAAGGCCAGCTATTCTGCGTCATGTGTCAATGGCTACCATCAAAAAAGAACAGGAGGCGAGAACTGAGATAAGCGGGAATGGTGACACATATCCTCTTCCAGATTCCGTTCCTAGGGAGAATGGCAAATATGTATACGAAGAATTGTCAAAAAAACCAGGCGGGACCGAGTACAAGACCTCGCTTCCAGGGATGCTGGACGGAGACAGAATCAAGGTGCAAGTATACTATACCGATCCCATATACCAAATGCCCTCGTGGGTCGCATCTGCCCGAATGATGTTGCGGGAGTATGAGCTGATTTCCGAAGGAAGCATACCAAGAAGGGTTTTTTCCGATGAAGACATTAACAACGAGCTTGCAAAACTAGAAGAGATGAATGCATTCATCAAATGGGAAAGCAGCAGTGGATATGAAATAAAAACCATAGAATTCGAAAGGAACAAGTCAATCTCATATCTTACGGATAATGGCATCGATCCGTCAGGCAATCCAAAAGCTATTGGAATATTGGAAAACGGGCTCATAGTTGCAGAAAGGTACTGCTGTGATGGCGGATGTCCAATCAACGGCACCGTTCTTCTAATCGTCCGCGATCCGAGCTACAATTGCGAAGAATTCGGCGCAGATCACAAGGGCAACGTATTCGGAACATGCGGAGAACGCTGCGTACTGGCGCCGCGCTGATAGCACCCACCTCTTTTTATCCTCTTTTTCCCTAATCCCTCCATGGACCTAGGTCGTGGCCTGCGCGCCGCGCTTGCAAAAATCACAAATGCGCCAATCGTGGACGAGCGGGTTGTAAAGGAGATGTGCAAGGAGCTCCAGCGCACGCTCATTTCCAACGATGTGAACGTGAAGCTCGTATTCGACCTCACAAAGCGCATCGAGCAGCGCGCACTAGACACAAAACTTCTGCGCGGCCTCTCGCCCCGCGAGCACGTCGTTCAGATTGTCTATAATGAGCTTGCGAGCATGATGGGCGAGCATTACTTCCCCATTCTAAAACCACACAAAATACTTCTGCTCGGGCTCTTCGGCTCAGGCAAAAGTACAACGGCAGGCAAGCTTGCGCATTTTTACAAGTCCCGCGGCCTCTCAGTGGGAGTGGTCGCATGTGATGTGGACCGCCCTGCTGCATATGAGCAGCTTTCGCAGGTTGCAAAGAAGGCAGGCGCGGCATTCTATGGCATTTATGATGAAAAGGATGTGCGCAAGATAACCTCCCTTGCAAAAAAAGAGGCAAAAGAAGACATTCTCATTGTGGACTCGTCTGGCAGGAGCGCATTTGATGAGACGCTCATGGCACAGCTGCGCCTCATCAATTCCGAAATTGCGCCTGATGAAAAATTCCTAGTCATTTCCGCAGACATCGGGCAAGTTGCAGGGCGGCAGGCGGCAGAGTTTCACAACGCAGTGGGCTTAACCGGTGCAATCATCACTAAGCTTGACGGCAGCGGCAAGGGAGGCGGCGCGCTCTCCTCAGTCGCAACGTCGGGCGCTAAGGTAGCATTCATAGGCACTGGCGAAAAGCAGGAGGACCTAGAGCCTTTTGAGGCGCAGAAATTCGTTGGCAGGCTCCTTGGCTTTCCCGACCTTGCCGCGCTCATGGAAAAAGTGAAGAAAGTGGCAGAGGAACAGAACCTGCCGACAGATATTGAGGAAAAGCTCACCCTAAAGGCATTCTACGAACAGCTAAAGGCGGCAAAGAAGCTTGGTCCGCTCTCATCTGTTTTCTCAATGCTTGGCGCAGCAGACATGCCAAAAGAGGCAGTGGCGCAATCAGAGGCGAACCTCAAGAAGTTCGAGTGCATCATCGCATCCATGACAAAGGAGGAGCGCGAAAATGCGGATTTGCTCAAAAAGAGCCGTTCGCGCATGCTGCGAATAGCGCAGGGCTCTGGCACAACTGAGAAGGATGTCCGCAACCTGCTCACGCAATTTGAGAAAGTCGAGGGCATGATGAAAAAATTCAAGAAGAACCGCGGCTTCCGCGCGCAGATGGAAAAGGTGCTCAAGGGTGCAGGCGGTGCAGAGATGCTTGGCAAGGGCGGCTAAGGCAGCAGAGCATATTTGAATTGGGTGAAAAAATGCCGGAAGAAAAAGCTCTTTTTCGTGATGCCATTGACACGCGAGGCAAGGATTCTCTGAAAACCGCATTTGTGTACTGGCTTGCAGCAACAATTGCCTGCTTAATCCTTGTGGCGCTGTTTTTCATATTTGCCCCAAAATGGCAAAAATACATCCCGATTCCGGACTTGCCATTCTATGCGGGCGCAACAGTGTGCATCCTTACTGCAGTTGCTGTGTTCTACACATTCATGGCTACCCCGAAGCAAACAGAAGTCACCGTCACTGCCGAGAAGCTTCGCGCATTCAATTCTGTCGGCTTGAAAAAATCATATTTTGAGGTTGGCTGGCAGGATGTTCTTGAGGTCAGGAAAATAGCAATGGACTCAAAGGCGATTGAGAAGGACATGGACGAAAAGATGTACAAGGAAGGCGTAAAGGAGAAGGTTGATTTGGGGCATGGCATCGAATACGATGAAATAAACGACAGGCGGGCCCATGAACGGCTGGAGGCAACAAAACGGGCAGGCATGGCGTTCAATGACGCTGCAGAGGGCGTGCTTGGCAAAACCGCGCCAGGAAGGCCGGTTTCCTATGCCGCCATCACAAAAGAAAACGCATACGTGTTCAGTGTGAATCGCGCAAGCGAAGCCGCATTCACTGGGGCAGTTGGCGGGCTAGGCAAGCTGAACAAAGAACCCATTTCATTTGGCGAAATTTTCTCAAAGAAGAAAGGCGGGATGTTTGGGCGCTAGGCGCAGTCCCATAAAGCCTTTTTAATTTCCTTAAAGAAACCGCACTATGGCAGGCATCCAAAAATTCATAGTGCAGAAAATCACTGAAATTGCACCGGACACAAAGACGCTTCGCCTTGTGCCAAAGGAGGGCAAGCGATTTGATTTTGCACCAGGCCAATTCATCACATTGCGCCTAATCGACCCGGAAACTCAAAAGCCGGTCCCCCGCTCCTACTCAATATCCTCCTCGCCCCTTGAGCCAAATTACCTTGAAATAACCCTTTCCAAGGAAGGCAAATACTCAGAACAAATACTTGGCTTCAAAGAAGGCGACGAACTTGATCTTCTTGGTCCCGCAGGCTCGTTTGGCATAGACGAATCCAAAATGAAAGACGTTGTGCTCATTGCTGGCGGCACTGGCATCACGCCTTTTGCAAGCATGGTGCGCTACTATGGCAAAAAGGGCGCCGGGCCCAAAATAACCGTAATTTACAGCTGCCGCACCGCGGAATGCCTGCTATTCTATGGCGATTTTCTCAAAATGGCAAAGCAGAATCCCAACATCCGCATTGCGCCAACCATCACGCGGCCTGCGGAATCCGGCCCGTGGGATGGGCGCACCGGCCGCATCGATGGCAATTACATACGGGAAGTGGTTGGCGACCTGTCAGGAAAATACTTTTTTGCATGCGGCCCAAAGGAGATGCTAAATGCAATCGAGGCGTCGCTGCGTGAAATCGGTGTTGCGCAGGACAAGATCATAATCGAGAGATGGTAGGCGTTCTTTTCCAGTTTGGCGCCTTCCGAACGAATTGGGAAGGCAATTAAAAGGCGGCAGGGCAACTACTATCGCGCCCCAATGCGGGCCGAGGGTGTGTTTTTCATGGACGCAAAACTATTGCTAATTGCATTCGCTGTTGCCGCGGTTTTTTTATCGGGCTGCACGCAGACCAACGGCGAAAACCTGCCTCCTGAACTTTTGCAGATGAAGCAGCTGTGCGAAAAAACAGGCGGCTCTTTCACTTACTGCGCGCCTGCCGCCGTTTGCAAGGTTGGCACAGGATGCCAGTGCGGCTCAGGCAAGGTTTTTGATTCAACGCTAGGGTGCGTTTCCACTACTAATGAGCTTCCGCCCCCTCCGCCAGAGGAGAATGAAACCGGCCCAGTGCTAAAATGCCAAGACTGGGTGAGGCTCAAAGACGCGCCAGATGCGCAAGGCAAGCTCTCATTATTTGGGGGCGTATTGCAAAAGAATCCAACAGACACCGGCCCGTCATTCCTAATGCGCTACTCACCATACCGCCTAGAGCATGTTGCCCTTGGCATTCACGAGTCTCCTGACAAGATTCCTCCATCATTTGCAGGCAAGGAAGTAATCATAACCGGCGAATACTCTGAATTCGAGCTTGAAGGCAGGACATTCCGCGAAATAAAGGTGTACGAAATTTCAGACTCAAACATGAACCAGCCTGTTCCAACTACGAAAGTAAACGAGCTATGGGAGGGCGCAAAGCTCTCAACATTCAAGGGAACACTTGAGCGGAATTACCGCGCAGGGGATGCCTCAGTTGGCGGGCAGCCAGACACCACGATGCGCTTCAATGATTTCTCCCTGATAATCTCTCCCAATATACACATCACTTCAGACCCCCTAATCGACTCTCTTGTTGGCAAGCCTGTCACTGTTGAAGGAGTATTCACCCACTTCCAGCTTGAGGGAATCTGGCTTGACGAGATTGACACGCTGCGCATGCAGAACCAGTGCACTGATAGCGCCCCTCCTGAACTTGCAGCTGAAATTGAGCTTTGCGAGCGGACAGGCGGCGAATGGATCGCTTGCGGGCTAGGCGAAGTTTGCAAGACTGGCGGAAGCTGCAGATGCCCCGCAGGCAAGGAATTTAGCGTGACAAACGGCTGCACCTGATGGCAGATGGCATTTGTTAAAAAGAACGCAACCAAAGGCAGCCATATGGAACAAAAAATAATTTTACTCGCGCTCGTTGCGGGAATGCTATTTCTAACAGGCTGCATCCAAGTGCCCACAACCGGCCCAAAGGAAATGTGTAAAAAAACAGGTGGAACTGACGTTAAAGTTTATGGCTTCTGCGAGCAGGGGCAGGAGTGCCCGTGGGAATGGGACTGCTTATGCCAGGAAGGCAAACTATTTGACTCTGTCAAGGGCTGCGTTGCAAAAAGCGCAAAGCAGCTCTGTGAATTATCGGGCGGGCGATACGGGAACTGGCCGTGCAAACCCTGCCTGCAGGGAGAGCCATGCCCTCCATGTGGAGAAGGATGCTTCTGCGGAAATGGCACGCAGTTCGATTCCGAGCTTGGGTGCATAGCGCAAAATGCGCCCCAAATCCCCCAAGAGCTGCAGGCGTGCAAGTCCCTTTGCGAAACTTCCGGAGGAACTTTCACCTACTGCGCCGAGGGAGACCAGTGCTTTGTAGGGACCGGCTGCGGCTGCGCGGGCAACTGGATGAACTGCGAGCAGCTTGCAAGCCAGAACGGGTGCGCAGGCAATTAATGGGGCAAACCGATCCTTTAAAAATTTGAAAAGCAAGAAGTTAGCCTACGCTCCGATAGTCTAGCCCGGTCAAGGACGCTGGCCTTTCAAGCCGGTAACCCGGGTTCGAAAGCTTTTGGCTGCCGCCAAAAATTTGGCAGCCTGAGGCTGCCAATCCCGGTCGGAGCATTTTTTCTTACCTAAGAAGCTCAAAAACAGCCTTTTTCACTTCTTCAAAAACAGCCTCTTTGGGTTTTGACGCGTCAACGACAACCCACTTGTCCGTGAGGAAGTTCTCATCCTTCATCCGCAAGTACCTCTTTCGCACCTCGTCCTGGTAAGCAGCGTCCTTCTCAAAAGTGTCAAGCGTTTTTTGCGCAGACTTCCTGCTTGCGGCATACCCTGCATCAACATCTAGCAATATTATCAAATCCGGCTCAAGGAACCCCATCTGTCCCAATGCGTTTTTTCCCCTATCATATCCGACAGCGCCGCCCTGATATGCAAGGGTGGAGAGGATGTACCTGTCAAGGATGACCATCTTGCCCTTTGATATCTGGTCTGACAATTCCCACTGCCCCGTGCGTATGTCTTTCAGGAAATACACGAAGAGCTCCTCACCTGTCAGCGTTTTCGTGCCAAGCATGTGCTCGCGTATCTCCTTTGCATTCTCAGTCGGGTATTTTTTCGTGACAAAGCGCACGCGCCTTTCTGCAAGCGCTCCCTTTAGCATCTCGATTTGCGTGTTCTTCCCGCTTCCATCAATCCCTTCGAATACAACAAGCATGGAAAAAGATTGGATGCGGAAATTTATAAGCCGCATCCGCTGATGCAAATTTTCAAGCGCTGCCCCGGGCGCAAATGTGCCACCATAACATCCGCCTGCTTTTAATTTTGCGGCTTTGCAATTTTTTCATGGACAAATTGCTTTTTGCAACAGCAGGCATTCCCCTCTCAACGCAGCCGCATGACACAATGCACGGCATTGCGCAGGTGCGCAGCCTCGGTCTTGGCGCAATGGAATTGGAATTCGTGCAGAGCGTGAATGTGAGCGCGGAGAAGGCGCCGCAAGTCCGGAAGGCTGCTGAATCAAACGGCGTCATCCTCACTGCGCACGGCTCCTATTTCATAAATCTCAATTCTCCGGAAAAGCCAAAATGGCATGCCAGCATCTCCCGCATTGTGCAGGCAGGCGTGATTTTGGAGGCATGCGGAGGCTACTCGCTTGTTTTCCACCCGGCATTCTATCTAAAATCCACAAAAGAGGAGGCATACAAAAACGTCAAAAAAGGAATCGAGCATGCAATAGATGAACTGGAAAAGAAAGGCTGCAAGAAAATCTGGGTGCGCCCTGAAACAATGGGAAGAGAGAGCCAGTTTGGCACATTGGAAGAAACTTTGCAGCTTTCCGTAGACATCCCTCGCGTGCTTCCCTGCATAGATTTCTCGCATTTGCACGCGCGCGGGGGCAAATTCAACACTTATGGGGAATTCCACTCACAGCTCTCCTTGGTGGAAAAAATGAAAGGAAAAGATGCGCTGCGCAACATGCACATCCACCTCTCCGGCATAAATTACGGCGACAAGGGCGAGCGCAACCACCTCATCCTCAAGGAATCCGACATGAATTACAAGGACCTGCTTCGCGCGCTCAAGGAATTCAATTGCGCCGGCGTAGTCGTCTGCGAGAGCCCGAACATAGAAGAGGATGCGCTGCTGCTGAAAAAAACATACGAAAAGTTATGATTCACCGATTTATTTTTGCCTAAGGGCATCTCACAAGGTGCCCGTAGCCAAGAACCTATCTCCATCCCAACTTCCGCTCTAGGGCGCGCCGCTCAATAAGGTCCTTCAATGCCTTGTCATACCGTATCTCTTCTGGAGATGACGTTCCCCATCCATCATATTCTATTACGTCCGGCTTGTTTATCGGACGCCCCCCAGCATCTAAGACGTCTATTTTTACCCCCTCTGCGGCAAGCCCAATGGCCAGTTTGTTGTCTATTCCACGCAGCATGTCGTCTGGCAGCCTGTCTGGTCCCCCGCCCCTTGCCATCCGGATTATTGTGTTGCGCGCTTTCGCTGGCGCAATCTCAATCAGAGCCCGCAAATTGAGACGCACGCGCCTTTCCGGCCCTGCGTAATCTGCCATCTTTTTCACCTCTTGAGTATTCTACCACAATCCCAATTCCGCCTTCGGAATTCCCCGCTTGCGCATGAGCTTTAATAGCAAATCCGGTTCCTTGCAAAGCTCGCGCAGCACGCCAAGCGCATCCTCCTGCACCGCCTCATCCCCCTCCCGGACCGCATCGCGGTAGAGGTAAGCCGCGAGCGCAGCCAAATCGTTCGCGCCGGTAAAAATGCAGGAGGTGTTTTCCGCAAGCCATGATAGTGGATTTAGGGCGGCCTCAAGCCCCTCGCGCATCCGCCCTAATTCAACTGCCGCCTGCTTCCTTGCGGCATCGAAATAGGCATCGTTCCTTGGAAGGTTTTTTTCCCCTGCGGTGAATTCGTAGAGGAAATTCCAGAATATCGGAATCCCCCGCCCGCCATCTCGCCTCAGCTCTTCCGCGAACTCTCGTGCGCACTCAAGGTTCCCTTCGCGCCCGATTTTCCATTCAAGCGGAAACGTGATAGCGCCGGTTGCGGCAAACTCAAGGTCGTTGCCAACGAAAATGCGCATGATTTTCGCATGGAAGGTGGAGCACGCTATAATTGCATCCATATCAATCGCCTGGAAAGCCTCTGGCCAGAGCGCCGGGTAAACCGGGTCCTTCTCAAGATGAGCAGTAACATGGTCCGGCTCCCATCCCAAATTCCGCAGGTCCGCAATGTTGCAGTGCTCCAAATGCCTCCGCCCGGATACCAGTTCGACCAGGAGGCGCTCGCCTGCGAAGCGGAGGTAAGGATTTTCCTCAAGCGCCATCTCTTTGATCGCATCGAGTGTCCCCTCATATTGGGTGCCACCAAGCTTGCGCCCAAGCCGCTCAACGAATTCCCGAATCCCGGCAGGCACTTTCCGCTCTCCGGTAATGACCCCGCATATGCGCTCGTGCTCCCCGCAAAGGATGCGCGCCCTCTCTGCAGCATCCACCATCGCAAGCGAGTGGTTGCGCCTCATAATTTCGGCAGTTTTGGGCTCCACGCCAAGCCATTGCATGTCCCTCCATGGGGTATTGCGCGCGGTTTTCTGCGTTTCCCCGTTTCCATTGATGTTTTGCTGCATGCCCTCACCCCCCATCTGCAATCTTAATCTCGTCTATTCCACCTTCCCTCGCCAGAGGCCCGTAATACTGCCCCCACACCCTGCCGTTTTCCAATATTCCCGCAATCCCGCCCGGAACAAGCCGGACATTGCCCATTATGCTGCCGCTCTCCAGCCCGGGCTGCACGTTCCCGAAAACATCGAGAAGGACGCGCTGCTGCTGAAGCTGGCGTATGGCGCATTGTAGCGTTGCCTTCCAAATCATGAAAAGGCCTGCCCGTGCGAAGTGCCGGTTATTTCCGAGTATGGCATCCCGTCATCATCGCGCATGATGTTCCCCTTTGCGTCTCTCTTCGCACTGCAGCTGTACAGATGGTCTAGATGGTCCCGGACCAGCTCGTTGGCGTATTCCTGCGCAGGGGGCTTTTCCGGCGCTTTTTTTTCTGGCTCGCCGCCCTTTGGGCGCGCAACCGGCTGTTCGAAATGCATGTGTGCGTTACGCAGCAATTCCAGCAGCCGCTTGAACTTTGGTTCGGCATCAAGCTCAACAGCTATCCTTGCCACCGCATCAACCATTTTCTCTAGCGCTTCGTTTAAGGCCGCCTCAGCAATGGTCCCGTAGGATTCGCGCCCGTAGGCAATGTAGGTGGTGTAGTGAGTTCGGTCGTTGCCACGCCACTCTGGATCAGTCGTGCACCGGGTCCTGTCGAGGACTACTTTTAGGGCACCCAGGTTTGCCGCTTCCATTAAAAGAGCGACGAAATAAAGAGGGGCGAAATCCGCACGCTCATTTATTTGTTGCAGGCACCAGTACAAGGTGGGGCTGTACGCATCGGTGTTTCTAATCCAGTCCAAGAGGAGGCCAGCCTTGCCGTAGTTTTTGAGCCCGATTTCCAGCTTAAAAGCTTCCCTAAATGCAGCGTCTATCTCGTCGTCGCTAAGAAAGTGCGAATTTTTGAACGGCTCTATCGCAGCCCTAAGAGTTCCTGCGTCGTGTTCTGCCAGAAGAGTGTTCAGCAGCCATTCCCTTGCCGCCTGCTTTGTTTCATTGGAAGGCTCCAGCTCCGCTTGAAGCTGCTTTCGCTCCGCTTGAAGCAATTCTGTTTTCGCCCCCTGCTCATCTCGAAGCCGTTTTGTCTTCGCCGCGGTTTCCTTATCCGCAAGCTCCTTGCACTTCATTGCCGCGTTCTCTTTCCCATTGGCTTTTGCTATTGCTTCGCCTATGCGAAGCCGCTCGACAAGCGGAAGCGCCCTTATTGCCTTTGGGCCTCCTAGGCAGCTTGCAAAATCGCATCTTTCGGCAATTGTTGCTTTTTGCACAACAGTCCCACCCGCGCCGTTTTGCATTTCCATCCCTAACCACCCCGGATTGAAACCTTGGCTGCCGCGTTTATTTATTAATATTTCCAAAAATTCGGCATATTTGCTCAAAAATCTGCTAGTTTTTTAATAATTTTGGAGTATATACTCCATTATTGGTGGTCCCTGTGAATGAAACTCTTGATGAGAAGGATTTTGCGATAATTGAGGCGCTGAAAAAGAATTCGCGCCTCTCGGAGCAGAAAATAGCGAAAAAAACCGGCATTCCCATGACCACGGTGCATAATAGAATAAAGAAGCTGCGGGAAGCCGGCATTATCGAGGCATATACAATAAGGCTCAATTATGCAAAAATCGGAAGGCCTGTGCTCGCATACGTGCAGCTCAAGTGCATTCAGGGCGCTGACCAGCGGGACCTGCTGCTGCAGATTTCGAAAATGCCGCACGTGCAGGAAGCTGCAATGGTTACAGGCGAGTTTGATTTGATATTCAAAGCGCGGGTGGAATCGATGGAAGAGCTGAACAAGATAGTGGTGCAAGGATTGCGCAAGCAGAAGAACGTAGGCGAGACTCGGACGATGATAAGCTACGAGACCATAGAGAAACTCTAATCCA
>JAGVIA010000096.1 GCA_020056305.1 archaeon
CAATGGTGCGAGTGGGTTTAAATATATACTTTTTCTTCCTATTCTTCTTCATCTTTACCTATCTTTGACTATAGAGGAGTGGGGGACATGGAAAAAGTCGACGAATTCGGTCCAGAAATGATACTGCAGGTATACGACCAGAAGACAGGGATGCGTGGTGTCACAGTTATCCATAACACGGCGCTTGGGCCCGGGAAGGGCGGCATCCGCATGCAGCCGGACGTTACTATTTCTGAAGTGATGGGGCTTGCCGAG
This sequence comes from archaeon, assembly GCA_020056305.1. Lineage (GTDB taxonomy): Archaea > Micrarchaeota > Micrarchaeia > Anstonellales > Anstonellaceae > JAGVIA01. Next base: position 256 of record JAGVIA010000096.1, read on the forward strand.
GCAATGACTTGGAAGAATGCGCTTGCAGGCATACCGTTCGGGGGCGCGAAAAGCGGCATTGTGGCAGACCCAAAAACAGTTGACAAGGAGGCAGTGATGCGCGCATTTGCAAGAAAGGTTGCGAAATTGATACCAGACGTTTACATACCAGGGCCGGACATGAACACTACGGAAAAAGAGATGGGATATATTGCAGATGAGCTGCACAACAGAAAAGCGGCGACAGGAAAGCCTGAATCGATGGGCGGGCTGCCGCATGAGCTTGGCTCCACTGGCTTTGGCGTGTCGCAGGCGACAAAAGTGGGATTGGAGCATATTGGCAGCAAGGTGGATGGCGCAACAATTGCAATCGAGGGATTTGGCAATGTGGGCACATTCACTGCAAAGCACCTCTCTTCATGGGGCGCAAAAATAGTTGCAGTGTCAGATTCGAAGGGCGTCGCGTATTTGGAAGGCGGGCTGGATTATGAGATGCTCATGAAGGCAAAGGCTGAGAAGGGCACAGTGACTGCTTACCCTGGGTGCAAGGTGCTGCCGGGCGCGGACTTATTTGCCTTGAGGGTGGACGTGCTAATACCGGGCGCAAGGCCGAATGTCATAAACGAGAGCAACATGTCTGCAATACGCGCCCGGATGATTGTGGAGGCTGCAAACATCCCGATCAAGCATGCTGTCGAGGCGGATATTGAGAAGCGGGGCATACTTGTTGTGCCGGACATCATCGCAAACGCTGGCGGGGTAATCTCATCCTTTGTCGAGCACATTGGCGGGACGGAAGAGGAGATGTTCCAGATGGTTGAGGAGAAAATAGTGTCGAATACGCGCCTTGTGCTCCGGGAGTCGCAGAGGATTGGCAACACACGCGAGGCTGCCATGAAGATTGCAAAGGAAAGGGTAAGGCACGCCATGAACGCCAAGAAATACTGAGCCGAACGAAAAGGCAATAGTATAAAGAAGCTGGAAATGCAAAGGAAAACTGCAGAAAACGGCGCGTTTGCCCGTTTGGCTGCCACCCGTGCAGTTGTCCATTTGATGGCCGGCGGATTTTTCGTTCATTGCGCCGCGGGCTTGTTCAGTCGATGGCAGGCTTTTTTGCCAGCCGTTTTCATTTTTAGGTGATATGCCGATGATTTGCTTCATTGCCTTATTCGTTTTTGCCATCATGTCCATCTTTTCGGCAAAGTACAGGCCTTATGCAAGGCAGGCATTTGACTGTGTTTTTAGGAGAATGACGCTTCGGCCGTGCAACACCACGCTGGAAGAGGAAGTGAAAGGCAAGACGGTGGGGTGGCTGCTTGGGAAGAATCCGGCTGCTGCCAAAATTGCAAATGCGCACTGGGAGGCAATATCCTGGCTGTTCACTGCAATGATGCTGGTAAGCTTTGCATATGCGGTTGCAGGAATTGCGAATTTCGTAGTGTATGGCAACTGCAACGGGCCGGAAGGGGGATTCTGCATTTACAACGGGATTGCAAACGGATTGCAGAACCCGAATCTGCTTTCTGCGCCAAACACGCTTGAGGGGCAGAGATATGGGAATGCAAATGCCTTAGTCACGGTGGTTGAGTTCGGATGCTTCTCATGCCCGTATACGATGGCGGCGGAGCCGTATGTGGAGCAGCTGTGCTTGGAGTACGGAGACAGGATATATTTTGTGTACAAGCCGTTCCCGCTTCCAAACCATCCCTATTCCACTGAGGCGGCACTAGCATCCATTTGCGCCGAGAAGCAGGGGAAATATTGGGAGTACCGGAAGCTGCTGTTCCAGAATCAGAGCGATTTTAGGCAGATGGGGGAGCCTCTTCTTTTCATGCTTGCAAACGAGGCAGGGCTGAACAACACCGCATTTGACATTTGCTATCTTGAGGGGCAGGGCAAGGCACAAGTGGAGAAGACTATTGAGGAAGGGAAGAAGAGCGGCATATACGGCACGCCGACGTTTTTTGTGAATGGAAAGGCGGTTGTGGCGCCGAAAAGCTACGAGGAATTAAAGGCAGCGGTTGATGAAGCATTGGCAAATGCAAAGTGATTGCTATGATGATTTTGCTGCGCAAAAAAGTGTCGGGCTGCGCCCGACAATTGTTGAACGCCTCGGCGTTCAACATCTCCTCTCAAACGCAATGGGAGGACATGAGAGGCGTTTGAGATGGTTGATTGGAAGAAAATACGCGCGGATTTCCCTGTGCTTCAAAAGAATGAGGTCATCTACTTTGACAATGCATGCACCACGCTAAAGCCGCAAAAGATGATTGATGCGGTGTGCGGCTATTATGAGAATTATTCAGCGTGCGCAGGAAGGAGCATCCATCGGCTTTCGAACAGGACGGACGAGGCGTGTGCGAAGGCAAGGGAAACTGTCGGGAAGTTTGTGAATGCCAAAAGTGACGAGGTTGTCTGGACAAAGAACACCACTGAGGCGATAAACCTTGTTGCGCATGCCCTTGATTTTTCCGAGCGGAAGAAAGTGGTGATGAGCAACTTGGAGCACCATGCGGCGCTTTTGCCTTTCCAGCGGCTTGCAACCCTTGGAAAGATAAAATTGGAATTCGTGCATGCTGATGCGGATGGGTTTGTGAATGCGGAAGAATGGAAAAAAAGAATAGATTCGCAGACAGCACTTGTGGTCACGCACCACACGACAAACACGACTGGCATCAAATCCCCATTCGCAGAAATAATCAAAATGGCGCACGATGCAGGCGCCATGGTGCTTATTGATGGCGCGCAAGGTGCGCCGCACTCAAAAATTGATTTCAAGAAATCCGACTTTGACTTTTTTGCATTCTCGGCGCACAAGATGTGCGGGCCGACTGGCATTGGCGCGCTGGTTGGAAAATATGACGAGCTGGAAGTGCTCTCGCCATTCATGATGGGGGGAGAGACCATTGAGAGCACCACGCTTACTTCGATGAAGATGCTGCCGCCGCCAAAGAAGTTCGAGGCAGGAATACAGAATTATGCGGGCATCATTGGCTTTGGGGCGGCATGCGAATACTTGATGGGAATTGGAATGGAAAATGTCGAGAAGCGCGAGCATGAGCTTGCGAAGAAATTGTATGAGACGCTGCTTGCGAACAAGAAAGTCAAGGCGTACGGAACGCATGACTGGCAAAAGAGAGGGGCGCTTGCGATGTTCAACATTGGGAATGTGGACCCGAACCAGGCTGCGGTGATGCTGGACTCGATGGAGAAAATTGCCGTGCGCTCTGGCTTGTTCTGCGCGCATCCGGCAATGGAGCACTTCGGCGTGCCAAAGGGCGCGGTGCGGGCGTCGCTTTACATTTACAATAATGAGGAAGAGATAGAAAAATTGGGGAAGGCGCTGGAAAAGATTGCGGAATTGGGTTGAGAAGATGTCACAGGTTGCCTAAGCCACGTACTCGTCAATGAGCTTCTTTATGTCAATGTGCTCTATGTCCTGCTTGCAAAGCGGCGTGTCCTTTATCTGCGGAAGGCCGTCTTCGTATGTTTCCTTCTTCACTTCGTAAAGCACGCCAAGGGGGATTTTATCGCCCCACTCCCAGGAGAGCGCGTATGCCTTTGCACGGTCCGCAGGGTCGTGCATTTCAGGAGTGAGCTTGTAGCAGCGCTTTGTGAAATATTCGTACGTGTTTAGCTTGTTGAATGTGACGCAGGGCTGCAAAACATCCACAAGGGCAAAGCCGCGGTGCTGCATGCCCCGCAGAATCATCTCGGAGAGATGCGGCAGGTCTCCTGAAAAGCCGCGCGCGACATAGGTTGCGCCGCCGGTTATTGCAACCGCAAGGGGGTTTACAGGGTCTTCAAGGGCGCCATTTGGCGTGGATTTGGTCTTGAAGCCCCTCTCGGACGTGGGCGAGGTTTGGCCCGTAGTTAAGCCATAAATCTGGTTGTCATGCACGATGTAGCACATGTTGATGTTGCGCCGCAGCGAATGGATGAAATGTCCCATGCCAATGCCATAGCCGTCGCCGTCGCCCCCAACTGCCAGGACATTGAGCTTGTCGTTGCAGAGCTTTACTCCGGATGCGACAGGAAGCGCGCGGCCGTGTATTGATTCAAATGCATATGATTTGAGGAAATGGGGAAGCTTGCCTGAGCAGCCGATTCCCGAGACGACGACCGTCTCTTCCATGGAAAAGCCGCCTTTCACAAGGGCGTTTTTTATGGCAATCAGGATGGGGAAGTCCCCGCAGCCAGGGCACCATGTGGGCATATGCCCGGAATTCAGGTCAGCCATCGTAGCCATATCAAATCCTCACAAGCTTCTTTACTTCGTCAATGATTTCTTTTGTCTGGAACGGCCTGCCATCAAAGCGAAGGTAGGCGTCCTTTATGAAAAAGCCAGTGTTCTCTCGTATGAGCGAGCGCATCTGTGCTGTGGAATTTCCTTCGAATATGATGGCTTTGCCTGCGGCTTTCAGGTGCTTTAGCACTTCGCGGGATGGGAATGGTGAAATCCAGGGGATGTGCATGTACTTCACGTCTAAATCCTCGTCGCGCTTGAGGTATTTCATGGCTTCTTGTATCACGCCTTTTGTCGAGCCCCAGGAGACGAGCAGCACGCCCGAGTCCTTGTTGCCGTATATCTTGGGCGCGATTACGTCCTGGGGGATTGCATCGAGCTTGCGATAGCGCTTTGAAATCTGCGCAACGCGCATGTCAGGCTCCTCTGATGTGAAGCCGGTTTCGTCATGCTCGTAGGAGGATGCGACGTGTATTCCGTTCTTTTGCCCCGGGAAGCAGCGAAGCGAGATGCCATCGGCCGTGATCTCGTGGCGCTTGTAATTTGAGATAACTTCCATGTGCTCATCTGACACTATTTTGCCGCGCTCAACTGGAATCCTGTTCTGGTCAAAGACTTCGTGCGTCATGTTGAGCTCGCCTAGGTATTTGTCAAGAAGGATGATGGATGGGACCTGGCAGATGTCGGCGTAGTTGAAAACCTGCTGCGTCATGTAAAAGCATTCTTCCGGGTCGCCGGGCGCAACCACGATGCGGGGGAATTCGCCTTGCGATACATGGAGAACAAATTGCAAATCAGCCTGCTCAGTGTATGTCGGAAGGCCAGTGGATGGGCCGCAGCGCTGCACCTCCACAATCACAATCGGCACTTCTGCAATGCCTGCCATGCCGATGCCCTCTGCCATGAGCGAAAAGCCGCCGCCTGATGTGCCGGTCATGGCGCGCGCACCCGTGAATGCGCCGCCGATTATCATGTTGACTGCGGCAATCTCATCCTCAGTGTGCTTGACAACGATGTTGTAGGTCTGCTCGTATGCGGCCATGAAATGCAGTATGGAGGATGAGGGGGACATTGGATATTCTGCAACGAATTTGCAGCCGCTCTTTATGCCGGCAAGGCAGACGGCATCGTTGCCAAGGATTAGCA
>JAGVIA010000047.1 GCA_020056305.1 archaeon
GTTCTCCAGCCGCTTTGCCTTGAAGCGAAGCTCTGAAATCTCCTTGTCATGGCGCATGCGCTCGTAAACGCCGTTTTCAAGCAGGCGCATCTTGTGCAGGAGAGCGTCCTTTTCGTATCGGATGGCCTCTAGCGCAAGGGTGAGCTGCGAATTGGAATGGGAGAGGTGCGATACAAGCGCCGAGAGCTTTGACATTTCGCCGCGCATTTCTTCTTTTGACTCGGTTTTTTTGGGCATTTGCTGCGGCATTTGCTCATGCTGCGGCTTTGCGTCTTTTGCGCTTATCGATATTATTGCGCCGCGAAGGGAATATCCGTTGAGCACAAAATGTGCAAGGCGCGCTTTTTCCTGCTGCGAGAAATCCTCAAGCATGTCGATTTGGCGCAGGCGGTTCTGGTAGGCGCGATAGGCTAGCACTGCGGCGGAGAATGCATCGCGCTCGTGGTTGTTTTGGACGGAAATTGCAGCTGAGTGCACTATTTGCCGCTTTTGCTCTTCACGCACTTCCTTTTGCGGGGAAAAGATGCGCACATTGAAAGAGGAGGCGATGCGCAAAACAAGCTCGGGAATCGGGTAGACGTCGCAGGCGATTATGGAAGGAGTGCCGATTTTCTCAATGGCAGAAACTGCCTCGCCAATGCCGCCGTTCTGTATGCTAAGGGCTGATATTTTTTTGCCTGAAAAATCAACCGCGGCTATGCCGATTGTGTTTCCAGGGTCGATTCCAAAAATAAGGTGCAAACTAATCATCCAGCTTTTTCATCTGCAAATTCTGCTTCAAGATGACATGTGTTTTTCTCTCTAGATTCTCTTCCACCACGACGCCTGCAGACACCCAGCAGCCGTCCCCTATGATGCGCCCGGGCATCACGCAGGAGAGCACACCCATCTTCGTGTTGTCGCCTATTATTGCGCCAAGCTTGTTGCGCCGCGTGTCTATCACCACATCATTCACTTTAGCCTTGATGCTTCCAGCGTCAAAGCGGTAGTTTGCAATTTGCGTTGCCGCGCCAAAGTTGCAGTTCTCGCCAATGATGGAGTCGCCGATGTATGCCAGGTGCTTTGCATTTACCTTGTCAAAGATGATGCTGTTTTTGAGAGTAGTGGAATCCCCGATGTCGCAGTTTGCGCCTATCGAGCTTGTGCCGCGTATGTATGCGTGCGGCCCTACTTTTGTGTTCTCGCCAATGTACACAGTGCCCTCAATGTAGCTGTCATGTATCACTGCGCCCTTCTCCATAATCAGCTTGCCTTTCACAGTGGAATTCTCTATCTGCCCTGCGCGCTTTTCCGGCAGCTTGGAGAGCAGGAATTCGTTTGCGGCAAAAAGCTGCCAGGGCATGCCCATGTCAAGCCAGTAATCGGAAATTTCAACAGCGGTTGCACCAAGGAGGACGTCCGTTACTTCGTATTCGCCGCGAGAGGACTGCTTCACCTTTGCTAGGCGTTCAAACACAGATGGCTCGAATGCGTAAATAGAACAGTTCACTAAGTCGCTTTTGGGATTCTTTGCTTTCTCCTCAAATGATGCGATTTTGCCTTTTTCTACTATTGCCGTGCCGTATTCGCCGGCATCAGGCATGTGCGTTAGGCACGCGGATACTTCCCCGCTGTGCTCCTTTGCGAGCTTCTTGAGGGCGGCATCCTCCGTGATGATGTCACCTGCCATGCCATAGAAAGTGCCTTTCACGTGCGTTCGCGCCTCAAGGAAAGCTGCTGCAGTGCCGTATTTTTCACCTTGCGTGATGAAATTTATCTTCATGCCGCAGTCGTTTTTCGAGAAATAGTCAATGATGGTCTCTTTTTTGTAATTTACGACCATGTGCACGGTCTGCACGCCGGCTGCCTTCAGATTGTCAAGCACGTGCGCAAGTATCGGCCTGCCTGCTAGCATTATCATGCATTTCGGGCGGGTGTTTGTGAGCGGGCGGAGGCGCTTTCCCATGCCTGCCGCAAGCACTACCGCTTCCTTGATTGCCATTAGGAAGTTATCCGCAAGGAGGTTAAAAAGCATAATTGAAGGGAAAATGGGTGCGGGGAACGAACGTGCAAAAGAGCTGCAGAAATGGCGGATGCCCGATAGCAGCCGCAAACAGCTTTGCAATTTCATCCGCTTGCAGGAGTGCGTCGCTTACCCTATTGCGCCAGTGATGAGCTTGCCCAGCTCATTTCGCATCTGCTGCAGCTTCTTATCTGATTTGCATTCCAGCGTGAGGCGGATGTACGACTCGGTGCCCGATGGGCGAATGAGCAGCCAGCCGTCGTCAAAATCAATGCGGATGCCATCCAATGCGCTCTTCTTCCCATGCACGCGCAACCCCGCCTCTATTTTCTTCATCGCATCCGCCTTTCGCGCATTGTTGCAGGCGAATTTCTCGCGCGTGATTGGATATTGCCGAAATTTTGAGGCAAGGGAAGAGAGTTTTCCCTTCTTGCAGAATATTTCGGCGAATTTGAGCGCTGCCATGGGCCCATCCGGGCAGGGAATGCCGTCAGCAAATACGTATTCGCCGCATGGCTCGCCGCCAAATGCCGCCTTGTGCGCCGCTGCTTCCTCTGCGACATGGATGCTGCCAACTGGAGTTATGATGAGCTTGCAGCCGTGGCGTGCAACTGTTTCGCGAACAGATAGGGATGCCTCCACAGTGGATACAATTGTGCCTTTCTTGCGCGAGAGGATATCCGCAATGATGATGCAGAGCTGGGCATCCTGCGCAAGCAGATTGCCTTTTTCGTCTATTAGCATGGCGCGGTCCGCGTCGCCATCGTGCGCAATGCCAAAGTCTGCGCCGCAGGCAACAACTGCCTTGCATGCCGTAGAGAGGTTTGAAGCCGTCGGCTCAAGATTGCGGTTGAAGTGCCCGCTGTTCTCGCTGTTGAGCGAGATTACCTGGCATCCTGCCGCAGCAAGAAGCGCGGGAGTCTGCACGCTGCCGGCTCCGTTCCCGCAGTCTATTAGCACTTTTGGCGCGCGCTTTGCAATGAGCTTGGTGTCGATTTTGGAAAGAAGGAAAGAGGAATGCTCGCCAACTGCACCGCGATAGATGCTTATCTTGCCGACTTTGTTCCACTCAACGCCAAGATGAGCAGAACCGGCGGATTTGAGCGCGCCTGCTATTTTCTCCGTGCCGCTATCTTTTGCATTTGCCAGCAGCGCCTCTATTTTTTTCTCGTCTGCGCGCGCAAGCTCCCGACCATTTGAAAACAATTTGAAGCCATTGTACTGCGGCGGGTTGTGCGAGGCGGTTATCATCACGCCGCCGCATTTGCGCACTGCGCATTGGTATGCGAGGGTAGGAGTGGTGGCAACTCCGATGCGGATTGTGTTTGCGCCTGCAAAAAGGATGCCGGAAATGAGGGCGGACTCAAGCATCCTGCCATGGGGGCGCGTGTCTCGGGCAATCACTATTTCTTTGCACATGCTGCCAAACGCCGCGCCGATTTTGAACGCAAGCTCGCAGGTGACATCCTGCCCGACAATGCCCCGAACACCAGAAGTGCCAAACATGCAAGTGCCTCGTCATAAGGTGCGGCCATGCCGCACCTATTTATGCCATATTTGTCAGCGCGGCATGCCTGCCCCTTGGGCAGGTCCACCGCACCTTATGATTATTTTTTGCGTTTTGGCGTTTTCCTTGCCATCTGCGCCTTGCCCTCTGGCTTTTTCTTTGCGCCATGTTCGTTGTTTGCTGCCCATGCGCCGACAAGCGCGCCGATTATTGCAATCACGGTGCCGGTGATGCCGGTAACAAGGTACCAGACTGCGCTTAGGCTCACTGACAGCGCCTTGAAGATAGAGGCAGAGGCAGCCATTGCAGGCGATGCGTCTGTAGTGTATGTCGGAATTGCTGCCACGATTGCGATGTGTATTGCAAATGTCACAATTCCGTTCACAATGCCAAGGAGAAGGCCTGCAATTGCCGCTTCAGTGTAGTCGAACTTGTGCTTCTTTACTCCGTCATAGCCCTGCCAGATGTTTATGGCAATGCTTGCTATCAGGATGAGCCAGCCAACAAAGCAGGCAAGGCAGGGCACGAATCCCAAGCCAAAAGACAGAATCGTAAGGAGAACCATTGCGCATATGGGGAGGGCAGAGCCGCTCACAATCTTGCCAAAATCCACAAAAACCACCGGATAATTGGGGCGCATGCAACGCTTTTAAACCTCTGCGCGCCTATTATGGGATATGTCAATGGACAAGCTCTCAATATCATCCCCGCAAAGCTCGGCAGGCATTCTTGGCATCACTGCAAACACGAATCTGCACGGGCTCAAGTTCAACCCCCGCGGCGTGGTGCTATTCACGATAGTGTTCATCGTAATCGTGAAAGTGCTTGGATATTTTGTGAAGTAGGGGCTATTTTTGAATATTATTTTCCAGCTAGCTTTCCTGCCGTGTCCCGCCTTTCATCGAATCAAGCGGAATGAATTTGTCTGCCTTTAGCTGCAGTTCCTGGCTTATAGAATCCAAAAAAGCGGCGATTTCGACCCTCTTGCCATGCTCCTTCACCACCTCAATCGCATCGAGAAAGTCCTTGTCGCCACCGACTATTATCGCCGTATCGTAGGCATTCTTGAAATTCAGGGAAAGCAGGCCCGTAACAAGCGCCACATCCACTCCTTTTTCGACAGGTTTTGAAAATTCGTGCTTGCACTCGCTGCACCTTATCGTGCGCTGCCGCAGCTCGCGCGTCTCGACAGCAATGCCCATTCTCTGGAGGCTTTTTAGGAACCTCTCCTGCCCCTCGCTTGGCGGGGAGCTTTTTCCGCAGAAATAATATGCCCTGCGCAGCTCCCTCCCGCCCACAAGCACGTTCACAAGCTTCTGGTAATCAAGCCGAAATTCAGAGCCACGTTCCTTGAGCCGCAGAAGCGCATGGAGTATGTTAGACCCGTCTATGAAAATCATCACTCGTTCCATAAGAAGGCACCTCCTGTTAGGTGTAATGTATTTTGCGGATGGTCGGCAGTTGCCGCAAGGCGCAAAGCGCCCCATCCGCTGCTTAAATAGTGTTTATTCTCTTTCGTGCTAAGTTTAAAAAAGTTCTTCAAGTTTTGCTTTTTTCCTGCTTCCATGTAAATCCATGATGCTGGCGGTTTCCTCGCTTATAAACATCATCAGACCACCTTGCCAGTGCCCTCTTTGCAAATTCCCAAAGAAAATTAGAATCCGACTGCTACTTTTTCCGCCTTCATTTTCCAGTTATTTTTCCAGCCAAATCTGTTCCTGCCGCATGCGCGCTTATTCATGCAGGCGCTATCTTTTTTGCCGCCTCTGCCGCCTTTGCAACATCCTTTTTCCTTGCGCACACAAGCACGCTCGTGCGCTTCTCCTGTGCACGCTGCAATGAGGCGACAAGGTCGGAGACTTCGGAAAGCGGGAGGAGCGAATCTTTTTGCCTGATGCGGATGTTGGGCAAGTGCGCATACTGCTGCGGAATGGACAAAATGACATCGCAGCCTGCCGAAGCTGAAATTTCTTCTTCCAGCTTTGCAAAATCAATGCGGGACGGGAAGGAAGAGAGAGGCAGGGCGGCAGCTGCTTTGTAAAGTTCCCGGGATGTGAGCATTTTTGCAAGGGAAGATGAAGAGGGCAGGGATTCGAGCTTTGTTAGCAGCGCGGAATCAGTGGAGGCAAGAAGCTCCTCTTTTTGCAGCTCCTTTCCCTCAAGTGCTGCCTTTATCGCCTTGCCAAGCATTGCGGATGCGATGCGCACGGTGTGGTGGTTGTACACAGTTGAGAACATGGAAAAGCGCGCTACAAGAAGGGATTCTGCTGCCTCAAGCCCGCCTTCTGTGAGGAAGAATTCGTTGCTGGAGTAGCCTGCGGTGTGCAGGAGCCGGTCCGCATCTATGACGCCATATGCCACGCCGGTGTAGTGCGAGTCGCGCAGGAGATAGTCAATGCGGTCAGAGCCGACATCTGAGGAAATTATTTGCATGTGGCCCTCGTTTCCAAAAAAAGATGAGATTTCTGTTTTTGAGTATGTTGAGGAAAGCAGCTCGAAAAGGGCGCCATCTGTTGCCAGCTTCTTTCCTATCTCCTCATGCGTGCCAATGTATTTTTTCGTGACAATCTCAGCTTCGTGGGAGAATGCGATGTGCCCCACGTCATGGAGCAGCGCGGCAATCCGTAGTTTTTCCGCCTCTTCTTTGCTTAGTTCGAGATTTTTTGCAAACTCTGAAGAAAAATGCATTGCGCCAATCGAGTGCTCAAAGCGCGTGTGGTTTGCGCCAGGATACACAAGATATGCCATTGCAAGCTGGCGCACGCCGCGAAGCCTCTGCATTTCCAGAGAATCTATTAGCTGGCGCTCAAGCGGGGAAAATCGCACTGCGCCGCAGATTGGGTCTTTTATTATCATGGGAAACCCCCGAAAACACGGGAAACCATAAGAGCACGGCAAATGAATGCGCAAGCAGAACCGCCAGATGCACACGCGCATAGCCGGCTCTTTGCCTCTTTCGCCAGGTTATAATCATTCCATCATGCATTTGCATACGTGCCTTTTGACTTCTCTATTATTTCGCCCCTGTCTGACAGGAGCACAAGGAGCACCTGCGCTGCGGCAGGCTCAACGTTGCATGCTGCAGCGGCATCTGCGTATGCCATTGGCTTTTTTGCAAGCGCGGCGCGAAGCTGCGCCTCGTGCGACAGGTAGAATTGTTTTTTTGCAACGTAGAATTTGCGGTCGAACCCCCGCACCCCTATTACGTCGCCGGATTTGAGCGCAGGCTCAAGGCGGGATGCTGCAAATTTTGCCTCGCCTTCGCTCTCAACAATCATGTAACCTTTCTGCTCAAGATGGTTAATTGACGAGAGAGGATAAACGGCATGGGGATTTATGGAAGCAGGAGAAGTGGGTGCATGGGCGCCCGAAGCATGCGCTGTGCCGGTGCCCGGGGCATTTTGTCCTGTCTTTTCCCCATGCTGCCCCTGTGCAGGTTGCGCCGATGCGCCCTTGGCAGACATGTGCGGGTATACCGAGGATGAGATGTTGTAGACGCCGGACTTGTACTTTGCACTTATGAAAAGGGTAACGAGCTTCTTTTTGAGAAGGGATGAAAGAGCCTTTTTTTCCGCAGGCGAGAAGGATTTGTCAACTTCGGAGGGGATGCGGTTCTCAAAGCGTATTGCGGAGAGCTTTTTGAGGGCTGAAATTTCTTCTTCAGTGGGCGCCGTGCCTGCTGCCCCGGATTGCTGTAAAATGTGTGCATTGGCTTGGGCGGCAAGTGCATCGGCTGCAGTTTTTGCCTCGTCTGTTTTCTGCCCTGCAATCCCGCCAAAGCTTATGAGAAAATGCCCGTCGCGCAAATGGAATATCTCGGCATTTTCAGTGCACTGCAAGAAAAGGGGAGAGTCGGATGGCACGGAGAATTGGACAAAGTCTTTCCCGCGTGATGCTTTTGCCTTCATGGACATTTCATTGCCCTTTGGGTTATTTCATACTTTCGCTCATGGATTGTCAAGGATGTGCCTTCCTATCTTGTCTTTCATGTTAACGGAAAAATGCCCGCCTGCCTTCTCGTAAAAGAGGATGCTGCCCTTTGCGCCAAGCACCGCACCCTCGATGCTTCCGGAGAGGCTGGGAGCAATTGTTTGGGGGTAATGCACTGAGAGATCAGTTATTTCCCCGGCTATTTTCTCAAACAGCCCCGATTGCTCCACCTTTGCAAGCGCGTTCTCCATGTGCTTTCTTGCGCGGTTGCGGTCAAATGTGAGGCGCGAGAGCTTGGAGGCATTGCGGACGGCATTTGTGAAACCGAATGTGTTCTGCACTGTCTCCTCCACTGCATATACTGCGTCTGGCCCGACAAAGCGCGTTATTTCGCAGCCAAAATCCGCGCCCTGCTCAATCCAGCGGTCAATCAGCCGCTCTTTGCGCGTGATGCCGCATTTTATGATGTCCTCGCCAAAGCCCGCAAGGTAGAGGGAGTAGGATTGCTTTTTGCATTCCTCGTAAAGCTGGGGGAAGCCCGTGAAATCGCCCACGGTGAATGCGCGGGAGATGTCCCGGGCAGAGCAGGTGGGGCACTGCATCATGTGTATTGCGTTGTTGGCGCAGGCGGAATAGCCGTCCTCCCGGCGGTATCCGATGCAGGAGCGCGTGGGGGAGAAAAATGATATCAGCTTGCCTGAGAGCTTTTCCTGCTCAATCTCGCCATCCTCCCTAAAGGTGAGTGTGGGGCCTTCGCGGCTTGCCTGGAAGTTGAGGACGTGCTTCATATGGATCAGCATATGCGGTGGAATTGTTGCGCATTGGGCAAAAGTGCCATTTTGCACCCTTCGGGCAGATGTGTGCTGCATTTTCTGCCCGGGGCGCCTTATAAATGCGGGCTGGGGGTGTTGCCAGCCCAAATGCATGCCCCAACGTTATAATTTCGACGAGCAGTACAGCAGTATTTATAAATAAAAGCTCCTAAGTTTTTGCCAACTATAGCAAACCAGCAAAGTAATTCGACATTATGTGCATGGTGTTACGACGCTGGTTTGCTAGGTAGCAGTCGAGCTATTTTGCGAGACTGCTATAACGTGCAATGTGGTTAGATGTTTGATTTCCTCTCATCAATTCTCAAGCACAGGCACCACCGCAAGGTGGACGAGACGGTCAAGGTGAAAAAGCGCGAGACAGCCGCGCACATAGCCTCCGAGCTTGACAAGATGTACGGGCTTATCACAGACCGGAATTTCCGGGACAAGTCAAAGGAGTTCTATGCCCTTGTGCGCACCGCGTTCCGCGAGTCACTCGCCCTAAAGTACGAGGCGACCGTTTCCGAAATACAGGAGGAAATAAACAAGAACCAGCACTTCAACCCGGCGCTGCGCTCGGAAATAAACGCATTTTTGTCAGACGTTGCGCTCATGGAGTACGGCTACCCTGAATTCAAGGCGGTGCTTGACGAAAAAAAGCACGAGCAGGAGCATCTGCTGCACGAGTATATCCGTGATTTGGAAAAGGAAGGGGAGCACCTCAAGGCAGACACAAAAAGGAAAATCGCGGCAATAGTATCGGACAACATCCCGCATTCGGACAGCCAGCTTTTGCAGAAGCAGATTGAGCTGTTCCGGCCGCTTTTGTACAGGATACTCTAGGGAGTGTTTTTTGCATCGGATATTTTAGGGATTTCTTTTTTATTCTAAAATAATTTCCTTCTTACGGAATCGAACGGTATCTGGTGATTGAAAGCCCCCAGTCTATGAACACTAGGATGAATGCGAAGAACATGAAATAGATGCCAAGCTTCAGTGCCTGCATTTTCGTGCCCGTTGCGGTGAGGTTGGCAAACGCATCGCGAAGCTCCTGCGCATTTTGCGCCCGCGCATAGTCGCCCCCGGTTGAGACTGCGGCGCGGCGCAGCCCGTCCTCGTCAAGGGTGAAAAAGAGGTCCTTGCTTCCCCCAATGTCCCCACCAGTTGAGCTGCCCACCCCTATTGCGAATATTATCACGCCATTGCTTTTCGCATAATTGATGCCCTCGTCAAGCAGGCAGCCTGCGTTGTTCTGCCCGTCAGAGAGAAGCACGATTGCCTTTGCGCGCTCTGACGAGATGAGCTCATTTGTGGATGCCCGTATCGCCTCGCAAATCGCAGTGCCGCCGCTCTTTGAGGTGGTGGCATTGGAAAGCGATGCCTTTGCGCCTGCCAAATCCTCTGACAGCGGGGCAAGCACGATTGCCTGCGTTGAGAAGCCTACCACTCCTGCCTCCGAGTGCGGGGGCAGGGAGGCTACCCAGTCCGCCGCAGCCTCGCGGGACGCCACCATGCGGTTTGGAGTGAAATCCTGCGCAAGCATTGAGGAAGAGGTATCGATTGCCACCATGTAGTCAAACTGCGAAACTGTTGTTTCGTAGCGCACGGTCATGCCTGCCGCGGCAAGCGTGAAGCCCATGAGCGCAATCACGCGCAATACAAGAAGCGCGTAATTCTTTGGAACGATGCTGCCGCCGCCCTGCACGATTTTCTCAAGCGCCTCGAAATTCGCAAACCGCATCGCCTTTTGGCGCACGTAGTGCAGGCTGTAGAGGTGGATTGCGACAAGGAGCGGCATGAACGCAAGGAACCATAGGAATGCGGGGTTTTCGAAAACTATCTCCATCTTCGCTTCCTCCTCTCAAAGAACGCGATTATGTGCTTTGCGAAGTCCTCCTTTGAGGAAATGACCGCGATGTCGCCCACCCGCGCGCGCTTTAGCGTGGCTATGGCGCGCTCCTTTATTTCGCTTGCGGCGTGCGCGTATTGCACACGTATCTTTTCGCTGTCCATTATTATCTGCTCGCCAGTGTAGGCGTTCTCCACCACAATGTGACCGGCGCCCTCGGGAAGCTCGTCGTCCCGCGGGTCGCGCACCAATATTGCGAGCACCTCGAATTTCTGGTTGGCTATCTTGATAGGGTGCTCCCAGCTTCCCTGCAGCCCGACTGCGTCGGTGATGAGGATGATGATTGTCTGGGGGCGGAGGCGGTTGATGCATACCTTTATTGCTTCCTCGATGTTGCACGGCCCGTCATAGTGCGCCGGGTTTGTGAGCTCGCGCAGAATGCGGCGGTACTGCACGATGCCGTGATACGGGGTGAGGAAGCCGTGCACCTTGTCCGAGAACAGCCCGACGCCGACCGAGTCCCCGCGCTCAAGTATTGCAAATGACATGGCAGCGACCATCTCTGCCACGTATTCGTGCTTGAGCTTCACCTGCGAGCCGAACACCATTGAATAGGACGCATCGATGAGGAAGAACACCTCGAGGTTGCGCTCCTCGACAAATTCCCGCACAAGGGTCTTTCCTGCGCGAAGAGACGCCTTCCAGTCGATGAGTTCCGCATCATCCGTCGTGGTGTACTCGCGGTAGGACTCGAATGAGATGCCCTTGCCCTTGAAGATGCTCTGGTAGTCGCCCATGAAGTTCGACGCGACAAGCCCACGCGTGGTGACGTCAAGTATCTGGATGCGCGGCTTTGGGTCGATGTCAAGTTTCAGCATGGAAATGCACCGCTTGAAAAAATCCAAAAAGGGATTTTTTCAGCATTGGAATGGAATTCCAATTCAATGAAAAAAATGCCGCTTACGGCACAGACACCTTGTCAAGTATCTCGTTTGTTATGTCGTCAACCTTCACCTGCTCCGCCTGCCCCTCGTAGTTGAGCGCAATCCTGTGCCGGAAGACATCGTGCGCGACGTCCTTTATGTCCTGGGGCGTGACGAACGTGCGGCCGCGTATGAGCGCGTTCGCCTTTGCGCCAACATAGAGCGCGATGCTGGCGCGCGGGCTGGCGCCATAGTCAATGTACTTGCCAAGCGGGATGCCGATTTCCTTGTGGCTGCGCGTGGCCCTCACAAGCGACACTATGTATTCCTCGATTTCCTCGGTGCAATAGACCTTGTGCACGTTTTTTTGCACCTCCAATATGTCCTCTGGCGTGATGACGGGCTTTACGCCCAGCGCCTCGAATGTCGAGGAGGTGATGTTGCGCTTCAGTATCAGCTTCTCCTCTGCCACCTGCGGGTAGCCCATGTTGAGCTTGAACATGAACCGGTCAAGCTGCGCTGCCGGAAGCGGGTACACGCCCAATGACTCGATGTTGTTCTGGGTGGCAAGCACCACAAACGGGCGCTCCATCTCGTACGTGTTCGTGCCCAATGTGACCTTGTGCTCCTGCATGGCCTCCAAAAGGGCGGATTGCACCTTTGCGGACGCGCGGTTGATTTCGTCCGCGAGCACAAAGTTGGTGAAAATCGGGCCCTTCACGGTGTAGAAGCCCTTCTCGGGCGAGTATGAAACGATGCCGGTGATGTCCGAGGGCAGCATGTCGGGGGTGAACTGTATCCTCTTGTACTTGCAGCCTGTGAGCGTTGCCATGCTCATCATGATAAGGGTCTTTGCGACTCCGGGATAGCCCTCAATCAGCACGTGCGCGTTTGACACCACGCCCTTGAGTATGGCATCCACCGCAACCTCCTGGCCCACGACGGCTTTTTTCATGCCGTCGCGTATCTTTGAGAACCAGTCCGCGTATTTTTGCACCATCTTCTTTTCCAAGTGTTCTTCGGCCATGAGCATTCACCAACTTTTGGACATGTTTTCCGTTCTTTGCTTATCGTTCCCGCTTCTCCGCAGGAGGGGCGTATTTCTCTTCCGCGTGTGCGCCATGCTGCCGCCCGAACTTCTTGTTTCCGCGCCCCACAAGGAACATGAAGAGGAACAGCCCGATTGCGCCCACAAGCCCTGCAAGCCCGATTGCGACCATGAGCGCAAGGGGCCAGTCCACAATCTTCTCCATGCTGGAGGTTATGATTGGCTTGCCCCGAAGCGCGATTATGCTGCTGCAGCCTGCGATTGTGCGCTGCGCCTTCTCCTCTGCCGAGCCGTACTCGCCAGAGTCAATGAAGAGAGCTGCCGTTAGCACGCTTTCGGTCAGGTCAAGGCATTCGGGGTTGTCGCCAATCAGCTGCTTTGCAAAATCAATGCGCTCCTTTGCGCGCTGCTTGTCGGCTTCGAGGTTGTATCCCACGTGCACCGGGATTGCAAGAGTGTCTGTGAGGTCAAGCTCAGGCGAGCGTGCGGATAACTGCATGCGGTAGCTGCCCTCCTTTGTGGCGGTGAGCGTGATTGTCACAACAGAGGATGCGCCTTGCGCAAGGTCAAGGGTTTCCTGGTCAATGTGGGCCTCAAGCCCGTCCTGGCCTTCTGCGGAAAGCTCAATTCCCGTGAGGTCGCGGTCAAGGTTGTTTGCAATGCTTATGTCAGAGGTGATGCTTTCGCCGGGCTTTAGCTCGACAAATCGCGGGCCGGAGAGCAGGCGCATGGAGGTGTATTTTGGCACAGGAACTTCAACAGGCACTTCGACATTGACGGGCCTGTCCACTGGCACAGGCACTTCCACGTTCACTTTCTTTACGACGGGGTATGATGACGACGAAGTCTGCGTGACTATCTGCGTCTGGGTCACGGTTTCGGTGATTGTCTGCGCGGCCTGCATGAGCGCATAGACGCTTGAGAGGCGGGTGAGGCTTAGGTTGACCGTGTTTGCGGTGGCATCCACCGTTGCATTCAGCCTTGTCATGTTTGTGCAGTTTGAGGTTGACGGGCAGGTCCACACCTCAAGCGCATCCTCGGATGTTATGGCGTCCTGCAGCCCGTTATATGAGAGCACGAGGCGCACGAGGCTGTAGTTCACGGTGAAGTTGGCTGCCTCGAACACGTAGAGGGAAGTGCGGTTGGACGGCGGGGTTATGGAGCCGGTTGCAAGGTCTGTGAAGTTGAGCATGCTCATGCTGCCGGTGAGCTGGACGTCCTGGAACGTGAATTGCAGGCGTGATGCGTTTGCGAGTATGGTGTAGTTGCCGGGCGTGATGCTGCCGCTGATGTTCGTGCCGTTTAGGAGGCTCTGGTTCGTGCCCGGGTCTACGACGCTCAGGTTAATGTCGCCGTAGGACGTGATGTTGATGGGAATGCTGGCAGCCGATGCAAAAACCGTGATGTTCGAGGTTGCGTTCTGGCCAAGGCTGTCGCTCACCCACGCCCAAAGCGTGTAGGTGCCAGTCTCGTTTGCTGTGAAGCTGTAGCTGTAGTTGTAGAGGTAGCCGCTTGCGTTGGCGAAGGAAATGTTCGTAAGCGTCATGTTCCACGAAGGGGCAGATACATTCACGGCTGCGCTTGAAATTGCCGCGTCAAGGTCTGCTTCTAGGTAGACTGCAACGATTGCGTTTTGTAGCACGTTTGTCCTGTTTGCATAGAACCGTGTTATGGCTGGCGCGGCAACCTGCACCGGCACGCTCTGGGCAGGCTGGAAGAGGCCGTATACGCCGGAGAGGTTGGAGAGCTCGGCTGTGGCATAGTCAAATGTGGAGTTGAGCGCTGCTGCCTGCTGTGAGAATGTGCAGTTTGAAAGCCCGCCGCAGCGCCATACCTCAAGGCCGGGCTCGGTGATTATGCTCCCCGCAAGGCTCGTGTAATTTATCAGCAGGCGGGCAGTGCTGTAATTCAGCGTGTAGTTTTGCGACTCGAACATGAAGAGGGCGCTCCTGTTCCCCGGAGGCGTTGCGGCGTTTGTTGCAAGCGTGGTGAAGTTGAGGGCTGTGATGTTTTGGTCAACATAGAGGCCGAAGAGATAGAATTTCGCAAGGGAGGCGTTTATTATGAGAGTGTAGTTGCCGGGCGTGATGCTGCCGGAGAGGTTGGCGCCGGAGAGGATGGTGGTGTTGTTTGCCGCGTCAATAAGCCACATGAAGTCGGTGCCTGTCGCATTTATGCCCGCGGTTATGTTGGAGCCTGCGACCATAACGTATGCGTAGGCAGTGGTGTTCTGATTGTACGAGTCGTTCACGCGCGCAAATATCCTGTAGAGCCCGGTTTCATTCGGCGTGAAGTTGTATGAGAGGTTGTATGTATAGTTGCTGAGGTTCGCGTATGACATGTTGGAAAGGATGAGAACCGGGCCGGATGGGTATGTAACGTTTACCGCAGCCGCAGAGAGGCTGGCGTCCAAGTCGAGCTCAAGGTATGCCGTGACTGTAGTGTTGTTCACGGCGTTTGCGCGGCCGGTGTAGAGGCGCGTTATTAATGGGAGCGCGACCTGCACAGGCGTCTGCTCCGGCGTGGGGAAGGCAGGCTCAAAAAGGCCGTAAATGCCGGAGATGTTTGCAATCGTTGTGTTGATTGTTTTGAGGGCCGTGTCGAGCGTGGAGTTATGGGCAGACCAGATGCAGGAGCCGATTGCCGCGCATGAATTCATCTCAAGGCTGGCTTCGGCAACAAGCGTGCCTGCGTCCTCGCTGTAGTTGATGAGGATG
The DNA here is from genome assembly GCA_020056305.1 of archaeon. Taxonomy (GTDB): domain Archaea; phylum Micrarchaeota; class Micrarchaeia; order Anstonellales; family Anstonellaceae; genus JAGVIA01. The sequence continues at coordinate 14,789 of JAGVIA010000047.1, forward strand.
CCAACGGAAGAATAGCTGCCACCAAACGCAGTCGAGCCTATCAGGAATACGTTGCGGCGGTTTGTCGGAGGGGTGAGAAGCGAGGCGCTAACCCGCGTGTAGTTCATGAAAGTGCCATTGAAAGAGGTGACGTTGAACCTGTAGAACGACACCCAAGCTCGCGCGTCATCCTCCGCAACCATCGTGTAATTGCCTGCAGGCACGCTAAGTGCGCTGAAATTCGTATCGTTGCGCAATATTGCGTTGCTGCAGGTGTCGCGCAGGATAAGGGCGCTTGAGCCATTTGTAGAGAGGTTTACAGTGCTGTTGAATGCCACCGCATATGCATAGAATGTGCTGGTGTTGCGGTTGTCATTCACGTCGCGCACTTCAGTAGTGAGGGTGTATGTGCCAACTTGGCTCGTGTTCAGGTTCCAGGTGCGGTTGTAGAGGTATTCAGTGAGCTCGGATGAAGTGTAGTTCACAGGCAGCGTCACAGTGGTGGTGTTGGGGTAGGTGACGTTGAGTATGAAGGTGTAGAGGACAGTGTCAAGGTCGGCATTCACAGTCACGTTAGTCTGGGAGTTCTGCAGCATGTAGGTGGTGTAGGGGCAGGCGTAAGTTATTCTGGGGGTAAGCACCCCGGGACCTGGCGCACGGGTAACGATAAAGTTGCGCGTGGCTGACACGTATGCCGTGCCATTGTAGCCGCGGGCGGTTATTGTAAGCGTTGCAGAGGGCTGGCTTGGGTCCACGGAATACGTGTTATTCCAGACGTTGCTGCCAGGCGAGGTCTCGGTAGCCTGCTGGTTCGATATGTTGACGGCGCCTCCGGATACCGTAGTGGTGACGTTGGTGACCCAAATCTGCCCGCGGGTCTCATTCACCGAAATTGACACATCATCGCCCTGGAAATAAATCTGGCTCTCATTGGGGGAGTCGATGTTGATCGATGCGGAAATGAGTCCGATTGTGATGTTCCTGGAAGAGCTTAGGTTGGCGCATGTGAAGTTAACCGCTTGCGTCTCAGGGTGCATTGCTGAAAAGTTGTAAGGGTCATTGTATGTAAAGCCCGACTGGTTTGCAACGCATTGGGTCAGGAGGAAAGTCACCCACCCGGTCTGGTTTGTAGTGCCGTTTTCCGCAACTGCCCCAAATCTGTTGGTCGCGTTTACCTCCGAATTGTTCACATCCTCGTTTGCAAGCCCGATTGTGTGCACGTATGCATACCATTTCACTGACAAGTTGCTTGTGGAGTCTCCGAAGGCGAGGGTGCTGTTGTCAAACCGGGTGTTTATGAACTCGGCGTTGAGCGAGGAGATGTTTGCCGCGCTGCCGTTTATGCTGGAGTTCACAAGCTGGAAGGATGCGGAATTGTTTATGTAGACTCCGTACGAGCGCGTGGCCGAGGTGTTGCCAAGCACTATGGAGCAGTTTTTGAGCACCAGCGAGTCATAGCCGTTTGCAAAAATGCCAAAATAGCCGTCCCCTGCGCGGGAGTAGTTTATTGTGTAGCCCGCGCAGTCAAGCGTTTTGCCTGAGCTGCCTGCGGTGAAGCATGTCCCGGTGGAATACAGGTTGTTGCGAAGCGTCGTGTCGCTGCTGACAACGCCGCACACTGATGCATTGATGGGCAGGGAAATGTCCCTGTTAGATGTGAGATTCACATAAGTGATGTTGTTCGAGCTGCCAGTAGAGCCGTAAATTGAGTAGTTGCTGTAGTAAGTGAACGCGCTTGCCCCTGTCTGCAGGTATTGCACAAGAATCTGTGTGGGCATTATCCCGTTTGAGAGCTGCTGCGAGAAGTCCGTAGTGTTGAGCGTGTCGTTTACCTGCAGGTTTGCGAAGCTGAGAAGCGCGCCTAACTGGTCTGTGAGGTTCACGTTGAGGTACCAGGAGCGATACAGGTTCGAGCTTCCGGAAAAGTTGCTGTTGCTGCTGTTCGTGCTCGTGTTTATCATCTGCAGGTTGGAGGAATCCAGCCTGGCATCATAGCCATTGGCCCCGCCCCTTGCGCCAATTGTCGAATTCGTCACGACAACATTTGAGCCGGAAGAAAGGCACATTGCAGCGCTTGACGTGGAATTGAACGCGCCTTGCGCAAACGTGCAGTTGTAGAGGTTTATGCCAGTGTAGCCGTTTGCCACAAAGCCGCAGCCTGCGGAGCTTCGCGAATAGTTGATTGTATAGCCCGCGCAGTTGAGCGTGATTGAGCTGCTGCTTGCAGTGATGCAGTCCCCGGCGGAATAGATGTTGTTTGTCAGCGCATAATCGCCGTTTAGCACCCGGCAGGTTGTGGCATCAATGGTCACCGGCTCAGTTATCATCTTCAGCGAGGTGAGCGGCGGGTTGGAGCTTGGCGGGAA
>JAGVIA010000106.1 GCA_020056305.1 archaeon
CGAGAGGCAGCCTAAGCTGCCGCCAGAAGATTTTATCAAAAATCCGGTCTTCGGGCCGGTTTTCAGGCACCGGATTCAATTACTTTCGGAAGTACTGGGAATCTAATGTCAGAGGGCGACACAAACCCAATAGGCTCGAAATTGATCCCATCCCTGCTCCTTTCTATACAATAATTCTCCGTGTCTTTCCTGTCATGTGCAGAAAATGTGATTTCAGTGCCATTTCTTGTTCTGGCCGCATGCCACCCACTCACAATCAGCCGCCCTGGATTTAGAAAATCATAGGAATTGCATGCTATTCCGCATGCATTCGCACCAGTTATTATCCAGTCACCAGCGGCTGTTCTTGTAAGTATTGGATATACGAGACTGGTTGTTTCAGTTGCTCCCCAAGATTTGGCACCCCCTATTGAGGTTTTTGCCATTTCCTCTGCACTAGTTTCTGCCAAATTGCGCAAGAATGTTACTGGCTCTCCTGCGTTGGAACAAGAACAATGGACCCCCATGAGCGAATTGCCGAATTCGCCTATCGCTCTAAAAGCATCGATATCTGCTGGCGTCAGTACGGTACTCTGGGGGGGGGGGCTGATCATCCAACGCCCTACGAGGTGGTCGCTGTGAAGAACCTGTACGTATTAGTCCAATCGACTCTGGAGATCCATGTCCAGCCAGTTCAAAAAACCTGAATTTTGGGCCTTCCGCGGTGATAGAATTTGACTGGATGCCAAGCCGCGCGGCATTTCTCCTCAAAAGGGGTCCAAAATTGGTATTATAACGTGGTTCTATTACCCTTATGTCAAAATTGTCCAACGAAATCTCAGGATTGTTCATCACCTGGATCTTCAGGAATCGCCAAAATGCGCCATTCCAGTCATGCCTTGGAATTGAGATAAGAAATAGAGGTCTGCCCGTGAGCGTGGTCCTGTTGTGATACGTGTGAAGCAACCAGTCATCTGGAACCATACCAAACCTTGTCAGGTTGGTGTCCTCAAATATTGTTCTTACTATCTGTTCGTCTGGGCATCTTATTGCAAACATTGCTATGGTTTTTCCGTCATCTTCCAGCTCCGGGGGCAGAACTGCCCAATCAAAACTCTGATCAGGTTCGCCAATCATTCGTTCTAGTGTTTGGTAATCGAGATTGAATGCATTGGATATCCCTGGCAGGTTGAAGAAAGTAAGGGGATTTTGCAGACAGTTTTTGAAAAGTATCCCACCTGCATCAATGCGAGTGTCTTCATCCAGCGAGCTGTCATGGTATAAGTTCGCCAGCATGTTGAGCCCTGTGGCTTTAATGCTATCTGGGAGAACTGATTGAGAGGCGTATGGATGAAAGAGAATGGCATCTATCGTAATCATAGAAGCTTCAACGCCCTCCTGCCCTGCAACTGAAAGGCAGTTGGCAACGCTAGTCAGTGCTTCGCTAAATGTTTGGGGAGAAAAACCGGACTCGGAGTAGTCACCAGCTACATTGTAATATGAAAAAACTATCCTTTGCATTTCCAGCAATCGTGACCATAATACTGGCACGTTCACGGTATCCTGAGACAGGGTGTTTATGGAAGATGCAACTGCTTCAAGGGCACTGTTGTTGGGAAGGTGCATCGTTCCCGACAGTTCGTAGTCTATGGTTATCCGATCGATTGTCCAATCTAAGAGATAACGTGTGCATCCCAATGTCACAACTCTCACAGAGCAGTCAGTTGTCGCAACTGCAATGTTCATAAGTTCTGTTATCGACTGCTCCATCGCGGAAAAGTCCCATGAGAACGATATTGGAAATTTAGAAGACTCGGTGATGGCACAAGCCGCGGCACCTTGACATGTCTGGTCTGGGTTTTGAATGGCGCGTAGCAAGCCCTGGAGTGCCAAATGGGCATCAGACACAGATCTTGGCGGCCAAAGAATGCATAATATAATAAACTGCCAGGCAACCAGCAGCAACCTCTTCTGTGCTTGATGGCGGAGGCTGATTCGCCAGCGGCAGCACGTATTGGGCTATTGTGCTCAACGCGCTGGTCGTGTCGGATTGTGATAGCTGGCTACCAGAACGTTCGAACAAGGAACTTATGGAGTCAAGCGCATGTAGTCTTTCTTGTGTTGTGGAGTCTGGATTACGCAAAACGCTAAGAAACAGTGTCAAATCTTCCGAGGGTGTCAAAATCTTGCTGATTCTTCTTGGTGGTGAAACTGGGACCGGCACTTGTCCCATGACATCCTTTGTATGTTCATAAACAGATTTTGCCCGTTGTTTCTTCTGATTTGCAGAAGAATCGGGCGCTTGGACTTCCTTCGAGACAGCCATAAAACTATCTGATACTGGCTGAATAAAAAGCATGGGGATGCATTACGACGCTCTCGCAGCCGCCGACCCCCAATCATTTTAACTTTCCACTCGATGCTTTTGCATGCTTGACATGCTTTTTGAGGCATCCCTCCTGCTGCATTCCGAAATCGCGTTTGCATATTTGATGGTGGCACTCGTCATAGTGACCACGATATTATTCCAAGAGGGAAAAAGGCTGCCGTTCCTCTTTGCCGCGTTCATGCTCACGCTTCTTGTTTCCACCGGGCTCAAATACGCCCTTGCGGTAGAGCGCCCGTGCTCGCTTGACAATTCCATCTGCCCCCAAGACCCGTCCATGCCAAGCACGCACGCCGCCTCCGCATTCATTGTCGCAATAGTGATGCTTGGCAGCCGCGCATTCCCATTCTACCTCGCGCTTGCGCTCCTCACCTCGCTTTCGAGGATTTATCTTGGCGTTCATACCTTTGCAGATGTGGCAGCAGGGCTTGCAGTGGCGCTATTGTCATATGCATTATGCGAAATGGTTTGGAAATCCGCAGGCTTCCACTGGTCGCTTAGGAAATGAGAAATTGCAGAGTAAATTGGAAATGAAAAGAATAGGCAAGTTGATATTATGGACGAATTCCGCCGGCAGCTCTTTCACGTGAATTCCGGGCTTGCCATATTGCTATTCTTTTTCATATTCGGTTTTTTTGCAACGCAGATGCTCCTTTTTGCAACGCTTGTGGCGGGCTTTGCGCTAATCCACCTCAAGCTCCAGCGCGCAAAACTTCCCATTATTGACAATTTCCTTGAAAAATTCGAGCGGCCCGGCGCAATCGAAGGCGCAGGCGCGCTCTATTTTGCAACGGGCGCGCTTCTCGCAGTCTCCCTTCTGTCAAATGCGGGGCAGGTTGCCGCAGTGCTGCTCATCCTTGCGCTTGGCGACGGATTTGCCACAATAATCGGTTCAAAAGGAAGACACAAGCTACCGTTTAATGGCAAGAAAACAGCAGAAGGCTCAATCGCAATGATGCTTTTTTCCATGCCTGCATATTTTACGGCTGGATGGATTGGCATCATTGCAGCAGCTGCAGCCACAATCGCAGAGGCGCTGCCAATAAGCCTCGATGACAACCTGTCAGTCCCGCTGGCTTGCATCCTAGTGTTCAAGCTGGCAGAACTGTTCCTTCATTAAAAAAAGCCTATTTCTTCCGATGCGCCTTTCCGTGCTTCTCCTTCTCCCCAGGCCCATAGAGCTCGTGTGGCGGCATGAATTTCTCGTGAGGGTGCGAATCGCGCTCTGAGGGGTGCATGTACTTCTCATGCCCGCCATGCGCCCCTGCGTGCTCCTTGCCATGTTCAGGATGCATCGGATGTGCCGCATGCCCGTGCATTTGGCAATACTCCTCTCTTGTGTGCCCATGCGCCATGCCTCTTGAGTGCATTTGCGCATGCTTTCCCTCGCGGCTTTTCTGTTTTCTTAGCATGATGAATGCCACTGCGCCTGCAAGCAGCACTCCGATTCCGACCATTGCTATGCCCACTATTACAAAAAGCGTGGTGTCAGCGGTTTTTTGCTGCGGTGCCGGCGGCTCTGGAGTTGGCAAGGCAACTGGCGTCTTTTTTGGCTCCACGGGCTTTTTTCCCGGCACTTGTCCAATCGGTGCCTCTACAAAAGAAGACGCAGTGATGTTCGCATAAGTGAATGTGTAATTCCCTGCCTTTGCCGCGTTAATGCGCGCCTCGCCGTTTGCATCAGTATTTATTTTTGCAATCCCATCCGGCGTGAGCACTGACATTTCCGTCATGTTCATGGGCTTTCCGCCCCTTGTTAGCTTTGCAGCAATTGTCCCGTAAAGGTCGGCAAACCTTGGCACGTCAAGTGCAACGATACCCCCTTCTGATTTCTTGGAAAGCTCAATGTCAAGCAGCCTTGTTTCACGCGCCGCAAGCGTTACACTGATGTTTATGGGCTCCCATTCGCCCTTCGAGAACACCAAATCATATGTTCCCTCGTCAAGGAAAGTGAGGACATAAACCCCCTCGGGGTAGACGCGCGCCTCCTTTATCGCGACTCCCTTCTGGGTGGCATACACTCTGTATCCGTCTAAATTCCATTTGCCATATGACACTTTTCCGTACATCGTTGCCGTATTGGAATCAAGGTCCATGCGAAGCTTTGCAATGCTGTTCCCCTCGACCTTTGCGACCTGCACTTTCACCGGGTAAAAGCCGCGCGTGGTGCGCACAATGTAATACCCGTCCGTAACGTCGAAATTTGCAACCCCGAACTTGTTTGCCGTGCCGTTTAGTATTACGACTGAGTTTTTCAGAATGTCGATTTTTGTGCCCACAAGGGCAGTGTCTGACAAGCCAGAGACATTCACTGTGAGCGTGGAGGCAAATGCAGATGCCGCCAGCACTGCAAAAACAGCAAGCGCAAGTAATGCTTTCATACTGGCATCTGTTCTCTCAAGGAATAAAAAGGTAATCAATGCAGGATTCCGCCCGCTCCCTAATCACAAGGCTTATAAATACACATTTACATAATTAACCACAGTTGATTAGTATGCCTACACGACACCAGATAAGGCAGCAGATGCGGCATTTGAATCAGCATGCGCCTTCCACGGCAGCCCCAAGGGCAATTGCCGTGCATTTCCCAAGCAGGATTTTGGAGAAGCTTGAGCGGCCTGCACTCAGCTTGCCTGCCCTGTTCAGGGCGGATTCCGGCTCCCCTTCAGATGCAAATGCCAATGCAGAAGCTGCGGCAGTGGCTGAAAAAAACAAGCGCTTTAACCAGAATAAAGATCAGGCGGAAGCAAAATTCGGCGAGCTTGTGCGCGCATTGCGCAAGGCAGGGAAGAACCTTGACGCTCTCACAATACTTGCAAAAGACATCGAATATTACGTTGTCAAATACTCCCGGCGCGGCGACATCCGGAACCCCGCACTGGCAAGCCTTGAGACTTTGCACGAAGAGCTTAGGGACACTGAAATGCCAACCTGGAGCGACTGGTACACTGGGCGGGTGGAGGACAAAAATTCCATACGCACGCGCCTCAACGATGTTGAATCAGGCGACCTTCACGGGATTGGGGGCATAATTGCGGCTGTCAACGGCCTTATCCTCCTCATCCGCAAGGCAAACAAGGATGATGCAGGCGAGTTGCGCGGATGGTACTCAGATTTCCATTCAAAAAGGCGCCAAATACGCGGCGAAATATTCGCAAAGTTCATGTACTACGAAGTTGGAGATGCAATAAACGTGCCATTCAAAACCACCGGCGCAATGATTGCAACTGCGGGCATCGCAGGCTTTGGCATCTGGCTATGCGGCACGGCTGCCAACTTGCTCCGCTTCGGGCTGTCTTTCGAGGATTCTGCGAAAACGAGCTTAAAAACAATCTTCAAAGCCTTCCCTGCCATAGTAAACTCCTGCTGGGGCGCCCTTATGGCACACCCGATAGGTATGCTCACTGGCATCATAGCCGCAACCTCGATTTACAAAATCGCGGAAATGCCGCTTGCCCATGCCGCCATTGGCGAGGGCTTCTGGAAAAACTTCAAAGGCAAGCAAATCTGGAACAAGATTTGGACATTCCCCCTAAAGCTCGCAGTCGGCATAGCCGCGCTTGGCACAGTAAATGCAATATGGGGAGACTCGTTTTCTTTTTTCCTCAAATTCAAGCCAACCGCAGATGCACTCAAGCCCACCTTTAACGCGCTTGCCAAACTTGTTACGGAAAATCTGTACACGGCAGGCTTCATTGCAGCAACCGTGGCAATCATTGCCTTTGGAATAAGGCACATTGCCAACAAACAGAAAGAGGGGAAGGAAAGGGCAGAGCATGAAAAACGGAAGGCGCTTGTGGATTTTGCCGAAAACTACCTGAGAAGCGACGTGGAAGGCAATTATGACGCCGAAACAGTCGATTTCAAGCGGCTCACCATAATGTCTGAAATAGCATCGGGCGCTTACGATGCGTATGTAGTCAGGTCGGGCTGCGCCTTTGCAGTCAATTCAGCCGGCCAAACTGCCATAATGAACCGGATATACGACATATGGCCTGACTGAGCAATTGCGCCAAGGGCAGGCATATAAATACTCACAAAAAGATAATTATGGCGTGATGACATGCCCCGTTTCAGCGACGAAAACATGTCTGGCCAGCAAATCGTTAATGACATGCGCGGGGCAGAAATTCAAGCGAAGAATCACCGGCTGTAAGAAAAATAATAAAAAAGGTGGGAAACATGGGGAAAGAGAAAGACGCACCGCAAGGGGGGCCGGTTTATTACGTTCCCAACCCTGTCCCAATCGTAGCAAAGTCCGCTGCCGCAAAGCGCACCGAGGAGAAGAAGCGTCTTGAGGATCTGCGCACATCAGACCCGAAACTATACTCGGCAGGGCAAAAATTCTCGGGCGGCTACATCCTCCAGCTATACGACATAGCGCTAACGGACGAGCAGAAGGCAGAGGTCGTTTTCGAGATTGCAAAGGCCCTGACTGCAAAAAAATACAAAAAGCTAAGAGAAGATATCATAGACGGTGTTTACGGTGAGGAGTTGCAGCGCAACTCCTTGTATCTTGCGAGCTGGTTCACCGAAATCCAAACAGACAAGAACAAGAAACCATTAGAGGACGAGGAAACATTCAAGACGCGAAAGGCCTTCTACGATTCCGTGTCCCTAATAGCTGACGAGGGCCTTTCGGCAAATGAAATATTCATGATCGCAACTGACATGCTGACGCCTATCGGTTCGGGAAAATTGATTGGCGACGCGGCTACTTGGAAGCGGCCCGAAGGATTCTGGTGGGGCACTGCAAAGGCAGGCCTTATCGCCGGGGCAGCCGTGCTGTTCATAGCAGACTGCCTCTATGTGTTGAAGCCCGTTGCAAAAATCGGTGGAGTGTTCCTAAAAGGGACACTGGCCAGAATGGGCAGACCCGCGGGCATCGCGGCGCATGAAGCAGATGAATGGAACAAGCTGTCGGGAGCGGGAAAGGCCGGAAGTCACATGATGAACTGGGAGCTTCCATTCAATGAGGTTTGGGCAAAGGTACCACTCGACAAAACAAAGGCATCATTCGACAAAATAGCGCAACTGAACGCCGACCTGCTAACGCGGGGCGGCAGCCTGCGCGCGGGCGGCATGACATACCGGGATGTGCAGTTCGTGCAAGTGGGGCGCGAGCTCCGCATGACCTACTCAAGCGCGGAAGCTTCAGCCGCCGCATTGAAGGGAATCGAAGAGGCTCAGAAGACACTGAAGTTATTGGAGGACGACACGGTCAACATAGTCAAACGGCTCACCAAATCTCCGGGAATTGCCAGCAAGGAACTTGAAGAAACGTTAACTATCCTCAGGTCGTATGCAGAAAAAGGAGAGTTTTCCTTTAGGGTCCCGGAGAAAGGGACAATAATCATGCCACCGATGGATGCACGGGCCCTCAAGAACAAAGAAATCATGCAACAGACACGTGCCCTCAATGAAGGGTCAAAAATGACAGTCATGCAACGGACGCATGCAGAGATCCTCACTACATTAGATGACCTGCCAATCGGCGAAGCCCTAAAATCAACAGACCCCTTGAAATACTGGGACGCGCTTTTGGGGAACGTGGATAAAATAAAGGGCACTGTTTCAAGCCCGGAAGCCAAAGCGTTATGCGACCACCTATCTGAGATTTACAGGCAAAACCGGGTTGTGGATGAACTGACGTCCGGAACAAAGGCGTTGGGCGGCGAAGCCAAACTTATAGACCGGGCAGACTTAGATCCGGCTACCGCTTTCTTCATAATAAAGAATCCGAACCGCCCAATCATGCGTTTCTGGGTGAAAAACGCCCTCCCGCCGATCGAGCGGTGGGGCAAATGGAGCGAAACTTACCTTGCAAGCAGACGCGGAGGGATTGGAGCAGTGGCGAAGTCTGAGCATCTGCCTCCCAATGCCCTAGCAAGCGTCCTAAAGGCAACCCCTGTGCTATTGATAAAAGGGGGAGAGGAGTATCGCGAAGCAAACACTGTCCCTCCCCCCCTTACGCAGGCATATGTGCTGGATATAGAGGCAACGCCCGCGTTCAAGGACCTGATGTCCAAACAAGCGAAAGACAAGAACTTTGCAAATGCAGTGAAAATCGAACTTGGCAGCGATCCAGTGCTCCAGCATGTATTTATCTACACCTATCACACCCACCAAGGCGAGCCCTCCAGAAATTACATAGCCGCCCTTCTCTACAATTACCTCGAGAACGGGAAGCCGAAAGTGACCAAGGCGCAGTACGATGCACTGTACAGCGCCTCGGAGATGTACGTCGCCAAGGAACTTTATACCATTCCACTAAGCGACATAATGGATCCGAATAGCAAGCTCTGGAACCGATATCAATCCTCCCCAAGCGCCATCCCGCCTGAAGAGTCCAAGTATTTGTCGTCACAAAAGCGGACATTCTTCGATACGCAAGTAGGCAGGGACAGCGAACCGCCTGCCCCAACCCCGCGAGAGCTGTCTGTGCTGATTCTGCTGCAGAATGAAGCGAACAAAATACTCAGGTCAGAGGAGTATCTTGATGCCTTGGTTGGCGCCAAATACATATCTCCCGCGGAACGTGATGTTGCCTTGAAATATTATGACGATCTGGCTAATGAACATCAGCCGGCTCAACCCCCCCCGGAAGTGCTCAACGGAATACACTCATCCATAATGGATGACATCCGGGTGGGCAAATACAAAACTTACGATGCGGTCAAGGAAGAGCTATATCGCTTCCAAAAAGTACAAAAACAGTAGATGGTTATCATGGTTGATTGGGAGAAGCTCAAGACGCAGCCAGCTCCTCAGGACACTATGCTAAACAGACCGCCAATTGCAGAGCCCACCGCAAAGGACACTGCCTTGGACACCTCCCGCATTTCTTCAGATGGAAGAATAAGCGCCCCCACAAATGAGCAGCAGGTTTCCTTTCTCGTAAAGACCGCGGCAAAGATACTCTCAAAAGAAGAGGGCAGCGTGCTTCGGAATGAAAATGACAAGAGCAAGGGCGCATACACGCGGCAGAATGCAATGGAAATGCTGGGGCAGGCAGACAGCCTTATGAAAAACGTGAGCGGCGGCATACCCCCAATCGTGTTTGTCAACAGGGACTCGCTTTTGGTGAACCTCAAGTCGAACGACGATTTCCAGAATTACATCACAGCGTCGATTGTGAAGGAGGATTCGGCAGCAAAGCGCCTTGAGGACTCATTGCGCGATGTTGCAGAAAAATCACCTGCAGCCAGCGCATCAAAGCAAGCCGCTCTCGAATGGAAAGTCGCAATTCCGGCAACTGAGGAGGAGGCGGCGCGGAATTTCAGGAATGCAGTCCTGGCAATATTCTATGCAAAAAGCCGCGGCTCTCCGGGCGCCGATATCGAGGATGCGATAGACAAAATTGAAGCCACGCGCCGCTATTTCCTGCCAAGGGCTGGCGAGACATTCCCGCCGGGCATCCAGCAGCCGCTTATTCCAGCTGTAGATGATTTTAAAATTTACAATAAACTCCGATCCGGAAAGCTGGAACGGGTGCAAGAATCCTTCCGCAGCTCCAAGATAATATCCGAAGTGCCTGAAATCCTCGAGGTAATTGATGGCGCAGCCAAGCTTAGTGGCGGCTCCAAGACGCTTCTCAAGCCTTTGGATTTTATTGAATACTGCGACCAGCTTCTTGAAGCAGTTTCCCGGACAGGCAGCAGCCTCACAATAAACGTGGGCACGTCCAAAAGGCAATACCTGCTGAATGGGACTGAGGCGACAGATGATGAGATAAAAAAAGCACTGGAAGAAAAGAGGGACATGCTCACCGGCAGCTACGGCTGGGGCATAAACGGCAGTATGATTTCAATAACTGGCGGGAACGGCAGCAGATATCAAGGCGTGATTGAAGATGGCAAAGCCTACGTATACCGGAACATTTCTTCAAAAGGCGCTGCCCTGCGCATCACAAACCAAAGCGGGGCTCAAAATTATAGCCCAAAAGTAGACGAGTATGGCCTTGCGGCCTTTGTGCCGAGCGAGGCAGGCGCCCACTCCTGTTCTCTTCCGGACGGCAGCCGCTTTGTCTGGCTTGTGACATCAAGGGAGGAACAGGCTGCCGGCGCTGCCGCGAAGCCCTCTATCATCCCCAGGGCAGAGTCCGCAATAACTGCCGATTCCACGAAAACTCCTTTGGAAAGCGCATCCGCAGCCAGCGCAGCAAATGCATACGCCGACAGCATTAACGCGGCGCGTGCAGATTCTACAGCAGACTCGCTTCGCATTGCAAAAGAGTTTGCAGCAGGGAGAGCTGCGGCGCTTGCCGTGCTCGAACCAAAACGGGAGCAGGCAAGCGCATCGCAGGAAGAGCTGAACGTGGCGCAAGAAAAACCAGCGCAGCCGGCTGAGCCAGAAGCGACGGCTGCCGCAGAAAAGAAAGTTATCGCACCACCGGATTCCGCCAAGGCGCTGCAGCCAAAGAAAGCCCGCAGCATCCTAAAGGCGCCAGGCATAAAGGAGGCGACACAAGCAATCCTATACGCTGACCCTAAGCTTTCCAGCAAAGAGCCCACAAAGGACGCGGAAGATGCAGCAAAAAATACAAAAGATTTCCTCGAAATTCACCTGCCAGGGGCGCCGCAGCGCGTGGTTGCGCTTGTCGATGCCACTTATCTTCTGTTCTCTCCGCAGGTGGCAGACTCGCTTCTTTTGGAAATATTCGGGAGAGCCGGCAAGTCATCCACTGATTCACTTGCCAATGCGATAATAGTCAGCGTCCCGGCCGCATTCGAATCCAAACCAGGATACAACTTTCTTGTAACAAAGTTCAGCCAAGTCGATTCAAGCTTTGTAAAATGAAAAAATCCAAAAAGGGATTTTTTCAGCATTCAGCATCGAGCAACGGCAGTCGTCTTGCAGACGACTGCGCCCATTCGAGCAAAGCTCGAATCGGGAGCTCGATGACTGATGCATTTTGCCAGAAGCAAAATGCACATGGAATACGAGAATTCCAATACAATGAAAAAGTGGACTCGGCGAGATTCGAACTCGCGACCTCCTGCTTGCAAAGCAGGCGCGCTACCACTGCGCTACGAGCCCATATTTTCGACTAAACATCGTCGTATTCTATGTGCCTTGCCCATTTAAATTGTTTTGCTGCCAATAGGCTTCCATGCCTGATAAAAGGCACAAGCAGACCAGCTTGGCTGATCAAATGGCGATCGCTGCCGCAGAAAAAAAGGATAACATAGACCATCTAGTTTCACTCACCTACGACAGCGACCCAGAGGTGCGCAAAAAGGTGGCACGGCAGCTTGGCGGCACAACAGACCCGCGCGCCATATTCGCGCTCCTTGAGCTTCTCGGCGACAAGGAACAAAGCGTGCAAGATGTCGCGCGCGCCTCCCTTGCCAATTACAAGGAGGAAAAAGAGGCAATCAACTCCCTTGAGAAACTCTTTGCTGAGCGCAAGGAGAGGCCTGCTACGGCGCCCCGTGAAGAGCCTACTGTTGTGAAGCAAAAGCTCATGCCGACAATTGAGAAGCTCTTTTCGCACATGGGCGAGCGCAAGGCAAAGCGCGTGAGGCAGAAACTCATGCCCTCACTTGAGAAGCTTTTTGCATACAAGGAAGAGGCAACGGATGAGAAGAACCCGGTAATGGCAATCGAGTCAATTCACCAACATGGCGGCGAGTTGCCCTCCTCGCAATCTGCAACGCAGCCGACAAACCTTGAGCAGATGATGCGCCCCAAGCCTGAAACTCCACAGCGCACGAATCTCGAGGAGATAATGCGCCCCAGGCCCGAGCCAAGGCAGCCTGAACCTGAAGGGGACAACGGCGGCTCTGAAATAGAATCTGTTGATGAGCGCGAGGAAGAGGAAGGCGTTGGGGAAGAAGCGCGCGAGGAAGAAAAAGAGCCATCGCATCAGCATGCAATGCCCGACTACTATTCGATCGCATACTCACTTGCGACAACGCCTGGCGTTAAGCCTGCGCAGCTCAACAACGAGCGCAAGCGCATACTTGACAATTTCAAGAAGGAAGTGGATTTGGCATTTTCCCTTGCGCAGGCAAAGGCAAAGGACGAGGGATTGATCACGTTTGCAGGATTGAAGCCTGGCATGAAAGGGCTGTCGTTTTGCGAGATGACGGTTACTGCCGTGCACGAAGTGGAATTCGGGAAGAAAAAGGAGCATTTCTGCAAAGTTATCCTGTCAGATGGCAAGAAAGAAGTGCCTGCCTTTGTGCCTGTCGGCAGGGGGCGGGGCATAAATTCCGGGGACAGGCTTGCGCTAAAGGATGTGAAAGTGGATTACATTGTCGAGAATTCTTCTATTGCGCTATTTTTGGGCAAGAACGGAAAAATAATTTTAGTGAAGTAGAAGTTGCAGCCAGTGCAATCTACTTTTCTCCTTTCATGAAATAATTCGCATACGGCTTGATGAATGCAACTAGTGGATCAGGCTTGAGCACGACAATCTTTCCCCGTATTTTTTTCGCGCGAAAGCCCAGCCGTAATAGCACCATCTCATCCCTTGTGCTGCCGGATGACAGGTAAATCGTCCCATCTGCCTCGTGCACTCCCCCGCATCCGTCAAACATTCCTGCAAGGTATTGCGCCGCATACTCATTTTTGTGAACGAAAATATCCGCGGCGTTCTTGCAAACCTCGTCGAAATATGCGCGGTATGCGGAATTGTAGAAATAGACATCGGTTTCTCTTCGGATTTTTTTTGCAAATGCTGGTTTGTTTTCAACACCGATGGCATCCGTTGCATTTCCAGTTGCTACATTTGCGTTTTTTCCATCCACAGTCCTTACGCTTGCCAAATTTGCGCTCTTCCATTTCTCGCTTCCTTCCCCTTCCTTGTCCACGAGCATCTCGACTTCCCTTATCTGTATCTTGTCGGGCTGCGCGATTTTCGCATCAATTATTTTCTTCAAAAATACCTCGACAATTTTCCTGCCGCCGGCTATGCCTATTCCCTCTTTTGTGCGGCGTGTTTTCCACAGGCCGATTATGTATGCGAGCTGCGGGGTAAGTCTAATTTTCATTTTTTCACTTCATTCTTGGCTATGAATGTGCCAGCCAAACAAACCACTACTGACAAGATAATCCCGATAAGATCAGACCAAACCATGGCGCGTAGGATACTTGATAAGTCAATAGGGGAAAAGTAGGCAAAAGACAAGACAGAAAAAGTTATTGCGGCGGCAACTCCTAGAATTATGCCTGCTACTGCGGAATCCACGTAGTTGAAGGCAAATAGTTTTTCTCCCCTTTGGCCAAGCCAGAAAGTTATTGCAAATCCAGCCAGAATGGGCAAGGAATAAAGAGGCGAGTTCATATCGCCCATTGCAGCTCTAAAAGATGCGAAAAGGTTCAAACCTATCCATAAGTTCTCCTCTGGCGGTAATAAAGTTGTGAGGAAATACGCCAATACATACCAAACAGCAATCGCTACAATAGGCAATTTTACTGCTTCCAAAATTTTCTTCCAATCCATAAAATCACCTCTTGGATTTCTTGGCGATGAAGGCGCCGGCAAGGGAGAGTAGCGTAAAGAAAATAATCTCCCCGAATGTGTTATAGATTGCAACCGAGACGCTGGAGGCTACCAAAAGAGCAAGGATAAATGGGTCCCACCGGACCCCGAAAACACCTATGAGCGCTACGATGAAGCCGGCAATTCCAGTAACTATCCCTATAATTGCCCCGCTTGTTCCGGCATCCCGATAAGTGAACTTTTTCGATGAAACGCCGCTATACCCTGCATAAACAGGTATGGCAAGGCTAATGATTGCAAAAATCATTTTAACCCCGTTGGGCTGGGAAGACCACATGGCGCCAACAATTTCTTGCACAATGGCGAGCAGTATGACTGCTGCAATTGAAACTTTCGAAGCCTCCAAAATTTTCTTCCAATCCATCCTTCTCACCGCTATTGCTTCCGCTAGGCAGTATAAAAACATCTCAGGCAGACGGAAATAAAGGTGGCCCATGAAAAGTTAGCGTTCGCGCCTTACACTCCACTTGATTGAATTGTTCCAAACATATAGTTTGGAGGTGATCTATCCGCAGGTTCCCCTACGGATACCTTGTTACGACTTAGCCCCCCTCGCGAATCTCTGACTCGACAGCGCCAATTAGACGCCGCCTCACCAGAAAATCGTTTGGGTGACTTGACGGGCGGTGTGTGCAAGGAGCGGGGACGTATTCACCGCTCGATGATGACAAGCGATTACTAGGGATTCCAGCTTCATGGGGGCGAGTTTCAGCCCCCAATCCGAACTTGGGCCGGGTTTGTGAGATTAGCTTCTCCTCTCGGAGTCGCAGCCCATTGTCCCGGCCATTGTATGCCACGTGTAGCCCAGGAGATTCAGGCCATACTGACTTCGGTTATGCAGATTGGTCCTTTATAATATCCCCAAATCGGGTAACATTTTCACAAATAATGCTATATGGCCCGCATAATTCCTGCCTTTCTGTTCCGCTAAGCTTAAGCGGGCTTTCGAAAACTACAACCAGCTTCACATTCTGCTCGTGAAACCTGACTTTGTAGCCTGCAAAAGCGGCCTCCTTGACTTTTTTCATATGCTCCCTTCGATTTCGTGTCGTAAGCCTCTTGCATTCCACTGCAAGCCTTTGCGATGGAATGTAAAAATCTACGAAAACGCCTCCAATCTTGAAATCTTTCTTGAATCGGAGGTTTCTTGCAGCAAGTTGCGCAGCAACTTCGCTCTCCTGATCAGTCGGCTTTCTTAAGCGCATTAGGCTTTCCGCGCCTTTCTTCCTGGCGGAAATCGCCTTTTGGCTGCCGCTGTTTGCGGCAAACCAGCCAACTGATTCGGAAGAGAAACGTTCGAAATTCTGCAGCACGACCTCCCAAGGCGCAAGCGCCTTGAATTTCGACAGGAACATCCTAGCCGTTCTTTCGGACGGCTTGATTTTTCCTGCCTCATACTTGTAGAGGTTCTTGCTCATTCCGAGAAAATTCTCAAAAGAAGTCTGGCTCTTGCCCATCGAAAGCCGGATTACTGCGACGTATTCCGGTTTTCTCATCAGGGCGCCAACCAACTCATTCTCTTTTGAAAAATCCCCGTAAAGTTTCTGAAGGGATTTTTTGTCAAGGTGGGTTTTAGGCATGGTTAATTTATACGGACCAACATTTATAATATTACGGACCAAGCTGCATATCTACCGTCGCCCCCTCCTTCCTCCCACTTAACGCGGGCAGTCCGTACAGAGTGCACCTCCCCCGGAGGGGAAGCTCGCAACAGTACGCAGGGGTCTCGCTCGTTACCGGACTTAACCGGACAGTTCGCACCACGAGCTGACGATGGCCATGCAGCACCTCTCGGCTCGTTGGGTAAGATCTTCAGTCTGACCTTCATCCTGCCGTCGCCCCTGGTAATATTCCTGGCGTTGTATCCAATTGAACCGCAGCATCCACCCCTTGTGGTGCTCCCCCGCCAATTCCTTTAAGTTTCAACCTTGCGGCCGTACTCCCCAGGTGGCGGACTTAACACCTACGCTACAGCACTGCCGTTGCTCGAGGCAACGGCAACACCACAGTCCGCATAATTTACTGCTAGGGCTACTCGGGTATTTAGTGGCTGCTGAGATATTTAGCATATTAACATTTCTCAGCCGCCATATCTAATCCGATTCGTTCTCCTAGCCTTCGACCCTCACTGTCAGACGCGTTTTGGTCAGGCGCCTTCGCCACTGGTGGTCCTTACAGGATTACAGTATTTTACCACTACCCCGTAAGTACCCCTGACCTCCCCCGCTCTCGAGCCTGCCAGTATCCGCTGCACGCCTTGAAGTTGAGCCTCAAGATTTCACAACGGACTTAACAGGCCAGCTACGGTCTCTTTAGACCCAATATTCGTGGATACCACTTGTTCTGCTAGTATTACCGCTTACCGTGGAACGCCTGCGAGGGCGCCCATGGCGGCTGGCACTAGTCTTGCCCAGACCTTATTCTGCAACCGGTTTAGGGTTGCCAAAAGACAGTCGACATAGTCGGCTGCCACTCAGAGTTCCCCTGTCACACTTTCGTGCATTGCAAAGGTTTCGCGCCTGCTGCATCCCGTAGGACTAGGGCCCTTGTCTCAGTGCCCTTCTCGGGGCTCCAACTCCCATTGCCCCTACTGATTATCGGCTTGGTGAGCCGTTACCTCACCAACTACCTGATCAGCCGCAGTCCCATCCTAGGGCGAAAACACTACGATTTGCGCCTCATTTGACCCATCAAGCATTCCAGCATAGATGGATAATCGGGTTTTAGCCTCAGTTTCCCGAGGATATCCCCGTCCCTAGGGCAGGTTGACTACGTGTTACTGAGCCGTACGCCGTCCGGCGAAGTCGCCGGGCTGACTTGCATGGCTTAGCCGTACTCTGATAGCAGTATCCTCCAACAGGATCAACTGGAGTCTCTATTCACTTAAAAGTTTCTGGCGGTTTCAAAGCACTCGCTTTCATGAACCATTTCCTTTTCCGTTTGCCTGAGTCGAATGCAAAAAAATTGCATGCCACCGATGGAGTATATTGGGCTCAATCGGATTTTGCCCCTTCCACATGAGGTGGAAAGGAAAATTCGGTGCAAGTTATACGGCATTACTTGCTTATAAACGTTTCGAAGATACGGCGATACTCAAAAAACGGCGGTTAATGCGAAATTCCCCGGGCTTTCCTGCTGGAATCTATTTCAAAGAGATATCGTTCTATTATCATAACCGGCTCCTTCTCGCGAATATATTTTAGGGCTTCACGGAAGCTCTTTTCAGCTTCATCCAGCCTCCCGAGTTTCATCAGCGTATAGCCTTTGTTGTAATGGCAGGCGCCCAAAATGTTTTCATAACGGCCAATGCCGCGCACAAGCAAAATCACTTTCTCATATTCCCCAAGCGCCCTCTCATACTCTCCCTTCTGGCCCAAGGAATAGCCACGTTTGTTATAGAAGTCGGCTCCAACATCGCCCATGTAATCGGCTTTGAGGTATTGCGCGCCGAAAATCCCAACAGTAGGGTCAATAAGCGCCATCGCAAGATTATTCCCACCAATGCCGGCGATGGATAACGTCCTGCTGCGAAAGCTAAAATCTTCAGAAAAACGCCGGTAATTGAGCTGCTCATCACCATTCTCGACAAAAATGCAGGCGCACCCATGTTTCACGGTGCCAGGCGTTTCAAGCTCTGCAACGTCAACAAAACCTGCTTCAAGGCCAGCTGCCCTTGCCATCGCCACAAAAAGATATGCCATCTCGTCGCAGTCCCCCTTTTTCTCAGCCCATGTTTCGACTGCGCGCCTTGCAAAACCTTCTCCCCTGATTGCCTTTTCATCATACGCAAAAACCGCGCCATCCCTATTCTGGTTGAGAAAATCGTAGATTGCCCTGGCTTTTTCAATCGGGTCGCTTATGCCTGCGCAGAGTTTTTTGGCGGTTTCCACGATTTCGTTCCACAACTGGAATTCGGATTTTCCAGCTATGATATTTTTTGGCGATATCTCAAGCGGAAGGAGCGCATCATCTGCCATGTTTTGTTTGTGTGAAAATGAGTTTATATAAATGCCAGATTTCTGGAGGGAACGGGGCGTAGAAGCAAGCATTATTAACTTGGGCTGCTACTAATTACAACAAGTGAGGTGTATGTTTATGCAGCGGCATCACGACCATGGTTTGCAAAGCATTGGCGCAGCGAAATTCTTTTTCAAAAACATCGGCATGCGCACAAAGGGAATTTTCGGCAAAACTCCTGCGCTAAAAGACGGATTGTGCGAACTCTACGCGCAGCGCGCAAGGCGGCTCTCGCAGGAGCAGAAGCATGCGCGCTCTGCAAAAACATATTCAAACGCGGAAAAATACGCAACCGCTTCGCACAAGCGCGCAAATGTGTGCTTCCAGGCAGGCGATGAATGGGAGCGCGCTGCAAGGAAATACCACGGCTCACTCTCATTTCTCAAGCGCGACACGCCACAATCAAATGCGCGAATGGGGCAATTTTGGAAAAATGCGAAAAAATCATACGAGCTTGCAAAACAGAACTGCATAGATGAGAATAACGAGGACTCTGCAGCCCGAATGGAGACGCGCATAAAGACTGCGGAACGCGAAATACAAAAATACGAACAAGGGCAGCAGCCGCAAATGAGGACAGGGAAAACAAGGTAAGCAAGAAAGGCAACAGCTTAGGGGATCGTTGCAATGGGCTGCCCAGTGCGCAAGTCAGCAGGCAGCGCTTTGGCACTGCCCTGAATGAAGAAAAATCGGCAAAAGGAGAATTTGCACCGATTTTCATGTGCCGTTTTTATCTACTTTCGGATGTACTGTAAATCCGTGCGCGATGTGCATTTTGCATCAGCAAAATGCAGTTGTCGAGCGGCGAACCGCTCGACAATTTGCCAAGTTTTGCAAACTTGGCAACTCAGACATCAAGCGATGTGCAAATTGCTCCCGATTCGAGCTTTGCTCGAATGGGCGCAGTTTTGCCGCAGCAAAACTGCCGTTGCAATTTGCATCAGACATCGTCTGCAAGACGATGTTGAAGCGCACGTTCCCGCCTTCAGGCGGGGGATACAGCGCGCACGTTCTTCTTTTTCATCCAAAAATAGTGTCCAGCGGCGGCGCGGGGCGCTTTGCGCC
>JAGVIA010000059.1 GCA_020056305.1 archaeon
CGAGAGGCAGCCTAAGCTGCCGCCAGAAGATTTTATCAAAAATCCGGTCTTCGGGCCGGTTTTCAGGCACCGGATTCAATTACTTTCGGAAGTACTGGAAATGCAAGAAAAAAATGAAAAGAAAAACAGCCGCTTATCCGCCGTCATCCCGGTAATTCCCGCGGCATCTCTGGGTATCCGGGTCACACGTGCTTCCAGGGCAGTCCTCGTTGCTTGTGCACGTGAGGGGTATGCACCGATAAGCAGTCGCACTTGTTGAGCGCTTATCGCAAAGCTCATTATATTTGCATTCCGTGTCCTTCGAGCAGAAGCCTACTCTCTTGGCGCACTTATATTCCGAGCTGCACGTCTGCCAGAAGCCGCACTCCCCGTCAGATGAACAGTAGCCTGGCCTAGTCGCGCACCTTCTCGTGCCAATGTCGCAGAATTGCCATGATTCGCAATCCTGCAGGGAATTGCACAAGCCGCGCTTTGCCTCGCACTTGTTTGTCTGCCTGTTGCAAAGCTCCCAGCTGCGGCAATCCTCCTCTTTTGAGCAGAAGTCAGGAGCGGTTGTGCACCTGTGCAGAAGCGGGCTGCACTGCTGGAACTCCTTGCAATCCAAATCGTTCCTGCAGAACCCCTCGCGCAATTTGCACGTATGGTTCCCGGCATCGCAATACTCATATCCCTGGCAGTCAAGCTCCAGGTTGCATTTCCCGTCAAGGGGCTTGCACATCTTTGCGCTCGTGTTGCAAAACTCCCATGCAGCGCAGTCAAATTGCGAGTAGCACCTGCCTGCCTTTGGCACGCAAGTGTGCCGAGTCAGGCTGCACATTTCATCCTCGGCGCATAGCGCGTCAGCATCGCAGAAGCCGGGCTTTGGCTTGCACGTTGTTATCGCAACCGAGCAAATCTGCCATGCCTCGCAGTCGCCGTCAGCGCGGCACATGCCCTCCTTGTAGGTGCAAAGGTGCGCATTCACATCGCAGAAGCGAAGCGTGTCATTGCATTCCGCGTCAGCGCCGCAATAGCCTGTGCGAAGCTCGCAAATTTTTGCCTGCATGTTGCAGACCTGCCAGTTCGGGCAGTCCTTGTCCGTATTGCACCCGTTGCTTGTGCACCCGGAAATGAAAACGAATATCCCGACAAAAACCGCAAGAAGACCCAATAATGCAAATCTCATCCAACCACCAACCGGATTAACGTCGCTGATGGGGGGCTTTCAAATATAAATAACTTCGCATCGGCGCAAGCAGCGCGCCGGCGGCTTCGGAGGGCAGCGCGATACGCTGCCCGCACCCTCCAGGGCGCGCCGCCAATATTGGCGGCGCAATCAAACGCCGAAGCGTTTGATGCGCATTTTGCGCTTTGGCGCAAAATTGTGCAGCTTGCGACGTTTAAAGCAATGCCGCAACGCTTGCGGATGCCACTGCCGCAAACAGGAAAATCATCACAACGACAATTATGAAAAGCACTGTCGAGAGCGTGCCGAACGTCTCGCGTATTTTCAGCTTCGCATTCGCAAGGTTTGTTTTCATCGCCCCGACATCCGCTTTCAGCTTTGCCATGTTCTTGGACTCGATTTTCATATCCCCTGACATGGAGCGCACGGACTTTGACGCATCGCGGAATTTTTCCGACGCAGCAGACATCTGCGCCGCATTGTCCCGAAGCGCAGTGCCGGAGCTTCCAAGCAGACCGCCTGGCACTGCCGACACTGCATCCCCAAGGCTAGTGAGTGATGTTGAAATTCCCGATGTGGAGTCCGCATACGAGCCGAATGCAGATGCAAGCTCCGATGTCGCATTCCCGGCATTTATGGTGGCATTCTCCGCCCCTGCGACGCTTGCTTCAATGGTGCCAAGCGCAGTCACTGCCCCCTCAATCTGCCCAGTTACAATTTTCTCAGTATCCGACACAACGCCCGCAACCATCATGTAGGCAACGATGCTACCGATAATGCCAAGCACTGATAGCACGAGCCCAAGCCCGGAGAAGAACACCCGCGCCCAGTGCACGAGGCTCGTCTTCCAGTCTACTTTTTGCGCGGCGACAGAAACATTTTCCATGCGAAGAAACCCCCTACTAAAAGCGCAAAGCCAAACAGCACCACTGCGCCAATTATTGTGTAGCTTAATGTCTTTGCATTGCTTGATGCCTGCCCTGCAAGCGTGAGCGCCTCCTCTGCCATGCTTGATGCCGAATCCGGATTTTCGTAAAGCGAGTCCTCCGCCTCCCGAAGCAGGCTGCGTGCGGATGAGAAGTCCGGATACATGAGCACTTTCTGCCCCTCAAGCTCTGCAATCCGTGTCTTCACGGCAGTTATTTTCTCTGACATGGCATTTATCTTCACCGCCTTTTCGCCAAGTTCCTTTTGCAGTGCAGACAGCCTTGCCTCCGCCTGCGCAAGTGTCTGGTTTGCCGAATCAAGCTTTCCCGCATCAATGTCTTCCATTGCATATTGCAGCAGCCCGCCCACCGACTCCCCGGCGAGGGTCTGTTTGTATTTTTTTGCCTCATCAAGGTAAGCCGCAAGATTGGCGCGTATTTTCGCATGCTCTGCTCGAAGGCTCTCCGCCGTCTCCTTCCCTATCTCGACTTTCTCACCTGCGCGCTGCTGCATCACTTTCTGTATGAATGAGCCTGCAAGGGTGTTTAGCGAAAGCGCAAGGTCGGTCGCCTGCATATACTCCTGCCTCTCTATTTTTCCCGAAACGTCCGCCGCCTTGTTTTTTATCGATGTATAATCCGCCGCAAGAGAAGTGTTTGCAACTTCCGATTCATATGGCGCTATTCTTTCCATTACTTTTGCCGCCAGGCCCTTTGCGCCAACCGCAATCTCCTGCTTTGCAAAAAGCGTCTTAGACTTTGCGTCAGCTTCAGCCTTCGATGCTTTGCTCTGGGCCTCCCCGTAGTCCCGCCGGTCCATCGCATCGTATGCCGACTCGATGTCAAACTGCGCGGTTGTCACAACCGAAATGCCAAGCCTGTTTGCAACCGGCATCAGGGCAAGAAGCTCTGCAACTGTCGCATTTGCCGAATTTATTTTTTCCAATACCGTCTCATTCACGGTGAACTGGCCGATTGAAAAGACCTGAACGCGCCTGTTCCCGTAATCCGAAACAAACAGCTTGCCATCTGCAACAAGCACTTCATAGGGCTGGTTGAATAAGTAATTCCCGCTTCCTGACACGCCCTTTGTCCCAAGCGTCGCAACCGGATATCCCCTGGCGTTGAAAACCACTACGCGGTGGTTGTTCGTATCCGCCACATAGGTGTTCTGGCTTGCCATGTCAAAATAAAGCCCCTTTGGCCCGCTTAGGCTGATTCCGCCAAGCCCTCTTCCCAATGTCTGGACATACCCGAAATTACCGTCCAGCACCTCGATTCTGTTGTTGCCCGTATTTGCAACATATAATTTGTCGCCAACAACCTGCAGGTCTTGCGGATCAATAATCTGGCCATCCCCGCTTCCCGGCGATGAGAATGCCGTATCAAGCGTGTAATGCGGCCGGTTGAGCCTTCTTATGGTATTTGAGCCTGTTTCAGTCACATAAAGATAAGCCTGATTTGCGGCTATGCCAGTCGGTGCATTGATGCTGCCTGTGCCGCCACCCACTAAAAGAAGGCTGGTCGTCCCAGTGGATTTTTTTATCGCCCCGGCAGCTTTGTCGACAATGAACAGCCCATCCTGCCCATCAAGCAGGATGTGCATTGGGCCTTGCAGCGATGAAGGGTCATCCCCTGGCACGCCAGCCCTGCCGGAAACCGTATTGTTCTCAATATTCATTATGTAAACATATGCCTTATCGAAATCGGAAACATAAAGCTTCCCGTCATTATACTCCAATCCGACAGGCCTGCTGAAGTTATACTGGGCAGTAATGCCCGATATGTTGGAGCCAGTGCCGTCGAGCGTTTTAAGATAGGTGAATTGCGCAAACGGGCATATAGCAAGCGCAATGACTGCCATGGCAAAAAGCATTGTTCTCATAATCGCACCTGCAAAAAATGCCCATAAGACGTTTAAATAACCTCTGCAAAAGCCCATCATGCCAACTGCCGTGATATTTGACCTGGACGGTGTTGTCTATCTGGGCAACACACCCGTTCCCGGCGTCAGTCGTGCGATTTTGCGCCTGCGGGAAATGGGCATCAAGCCCCTGTTCCTGACTAACAACGCGACAATGACCCGCATGTCATTTTCCCGGAAGCTCTGCGGCATGGGCATAAAATGCGCACCATCCGACATCATGAACTCCGCACACGGCGTTGGAAGGTATCTTGCGCAATACGCTGGCAAAACAAGAAATGGCACCGCAGGCGCGGCATACAATCCAGCCGCAAAAAGCGCATTTGCACACGAATCTGCTTTGCAAAAAAAAGGCGCAGGCAAAAAGCCAAATTTTGTTGCAAAAGCATTTTCCCGCCCAACATCCGCTTCGATCTTCGCGTCAAATATCCAAAAGCAAATTTTCAGGGACTCGTATTTCCGCAAGCTTGCAAACTCGAGGAAGCCGGACATGTTCTCGCTGTTTGGCAATTCGCAATCGCATCAGGACTATGGCATAAACGTTTTTGTGATTGGCGAATCCGGCCTCAAATCAGAAGTCACCCATGCGGGCTGCCATATCCTCTCCGAGAGCGAGGCGGCGCGCGCAAAATTTGTGGTTGTCGGGCTTGACAGGCATGCCACATACTCAAAATTCGCAGCCGCGCACCTCGCATTGCAGAATGGCGCGAAATTCATCGCCGCAAACAAGGATCCGACCCTCCCGCTTGAGGACAGGATGGCGCCAGGCTCAGGCTCGCTTGTCAAATTGCTTGAAACCGCTGCCGGAAGAGAAGCGGATGTGGTGATTGGCAAGCCCAGCCGCCTGCTTCTTGACTTGCTTCTTGCAGAGCACTCCCTGCAGCCATCAGGCGCCATATACGTGGGCGACCGGCCGGAAATTGACATGGCAATGGCAAATTCCGCAGGCGTGAAAAGCGTGCTTGTGCTAACCGGGGTTGCAAAAAGAAAAGACGTTGCAAAACTGAAGGGCAATCTCAAGCCCACATATGTTCTGGATTCCGCGGCGCAGCTTCCGCTTCTTTTAAA